>JBAZZO010000018.1 GCA_041658765.1 Coriobacteriia bacterium
CTTCTCTGGCATCGAAAGCGGCATCCTCGTGGCCCTTCGCCGGTCGATCCGGCGTGGGCCGGTTCGAGTACCTTTTCTTCTGAGGCATCGAATCGGTTTCGAGTACATTCTTTCTGAGGCAACGCGGCGGCTTGACCGGCCCGAAGCGGTTGGTATACTCCTTTTTGCGCTTCGGCGCGCCCAGACGTGGGGCCATAGCTCAGCTGGGAGAGCGCATGGCTGGCAGCCATGAGGTCAGGGGTTCGATCCCCCTTGGCTCCACCAGAGACTTTGAGACGACCCGTGCGAGAGCGCGGGTCGTTCTGTGTTGCGGTTGGACGTGTTGGCGCTTGTCCCAGCAAGGCATACCATCGCCTCATGAGGGGATTCGTCGCCAACACCGACTACGACTGGTATTCGTTCCTCGGCTCGCAGCCGGGGATCGACGAGGTCAACTTCTGGAAACCTTCGGGCGGGAGCTTCGGCGCTGTCCCCGTAGGGTCGCCGTTCTTCTTCCGTCTCAAGGCACCGTACAACGCGATCGCGGGCTTCGGATACTTCGCCAACTCCAGCGTCTTGCCTGCCTGGCTCGCATGGGAGGCGTTCCAGGTCAAGAACGGTGCGAGCGATTTCGCCGAGATGAGGCGCCGCATCGAGAAGTACCGAAATCGCTTCAAGTCCCAGCCGTCCAACCGCGCTGGCGACTACGATGTCGGCTGCGTGATGATCGCAGCGCCGGTCTTCTTTCCGCGGGAGTTGTGGGTTCCGGATGCCGACGACTGGGCGCCCAACATCGTCACAGGCAAGACATACTCCCTGACCGAGGGCGAGGGTCTGCGCATCTTCACCGAGTGCATGGCGCGCGCCGAGGGTCTGGGAGGCGCGTCGGCGCTCGTGGCAGAGGACGCACCAAGGTACGGCAAGCCTGTTGAGATCTCGCCGCGCCTGGGGCAGGGCATATTCCGAGTCGAGGTGCTCGACGCGTACGGCCGCGCGTGTGCAGTCACGGGCGAGCACTCGTTATCCGTGCTCGAGGCCGCGCACATCAAGCCGTATGCGGAAGGCGGCGCTCATTCGGTCGATAACGGCCTTCTACTGCGCAGTGACGTGCATAAGTTGTTCGACCTGGGCTACGTCACCGTCACGCCGGATTACGCCTTCCGGATCAGCGATGCCCTGCGCGAGGAGTACAACAACGGTCGCGCCTACTACGAGCATCAAGGCGACAGGCTGCACCTGCCAAGCGATCCGGCGTCGTATCCGAGCCGTGAGCTGCTCGATTGGCATGGGCAGGCCGTCTACCGGGGGTAAGTCCCACCACGGCATACGCGTGTCGCAGTCACTCCTCCGGCTGGCCTTCGGCAGCCATCAGCGGGTTCTGCCGTGCGGGTGCGTAGGCGCGAGGCAGCCGCGTCTTGAAGTACTCGGCGAGTGCCGGATCGGTGCAGAACACGAAGCAGCCCTTGAGCCCGCGCGTCATGAGCACGCGGTAGGTGTTGCGGATCATCTCGTCGGCAAGGCGCTGCGCTTGGGCGGGGTCGGCATCCGCGATCTTCTTGATACCCCTGAGCGACTGGTCCGACTTCGCACGGCGCTTGTAGTCGGTTACGACGCGACCGTCTTCGAAACGCATGTCGTCGCCGATGATGACGCCGACGTAGTCGAACTCGAGGCCCTGCGCGGTGTGGATGCAGCCGATCTGGTGGACCGAATCCGGATCGATCGCCCAGGTAGTGGTGGTATCGAGGTTCCAACTCTTAGCGAAACCCAATTCGGGGATAGCGACGTCGTGGTAGTCGGGGTCGCCCTTGCTGGGCGTCGGCCACTCCCAGCAGTAGCCGGCGACCACGCGCGACTTGTTGTTGCTCACGTTCGCGAGCGCGATGGCCGCGAACATCTCGTTCGGGTCGTCGAACACGCGGAAGTCGTAGTCGAGATTCGGAGTGCGCCCGTTCTCGGCGGGCTGGATACCGATAGCGTCGTCGAGCCACTCGAGGTAGGAGTCGGAGCCGTTGCAGCGGAACTGAGAGTTGAGGGATGTCTCGTAGACGTCGGCGCTGGCCTTCTTGGCAAGCTGTCTGATGTCGTCGACCGTGCCGATGTCCTTGATCGTGACGCGCTGGTTCTCGTCGATGAAGAAGACGCTGAACTTGGATGCGTCGATGATCTCGGCGATCTGGTTGTCACCGAGGTTCTGGAACAGCCCGGACTTCTCGTTGAGACGGTGCGCCTCGTCCACCACTAGCGCGTCGAAGCCGCTGCGGGGCGCCTCGAGGTACATCCCCGAACTCTTGAACAGGTTCTGGATGAACGCCTTCTTGTGTCGCGCCTGCAGCAGCTTGGAATAGACGTTGCGCGGCGCGCTGTTCTTGGACACGTACTGGCAGACCATATCCTCGGCGGTCAGGCGCACGAGCAGGTTCACGGCAACGACGGACTTCCCGGTGCCGGGGCCGCCCCGCACGATGAGCACGTTCTTTCGCCCGGTCTTGTATGACTGGCGGGCGAGTTCGAGCGCTGTCTCGAAGACGACTTTCTGGTCGTCGATCATGACGAACTCGTCGTTGCCGGCCAGCATGCCGGTCAGCGCGTCCTGCAGGGACTTGGACGGCCTGAGCTTGCCCGACTCGATGCGGTAGAGGACTTCGCCGTCGTCACCGAGTTTGATGCGGCCGCAGATGAAATCGCGCAGGCGAGGCACGTCGCCGTTGCAGAACGCGGGCGCCTTCTCGAGGTATTCGGCGTAGCGAGGGTCGAGCAGAGGGTCATCGGTGTCAGCGAGACAGTAGTTGTGGAGATACGCGCAGGGCTGCAGGACGACCTGGGCGTCGCGGACGGCCTCGTTGTAGTCCTCGATCATTCTCGCGTACGACCACGCCTGGTAGGAAGGATGACTGACCTCGCGGTGACCCCCGCCTACGAAGGTCCGGACGATGCCGTCCTTACCATAGACAGCCTCGAGTTTGTCCCACTGCTTGAGCTCGATGATGACCGCTGACTCATCGGCGGCAGACTCCCGGCCGGTGAGCAGGAAGTCGATACGGCTCCCGGTGTATGGGACTCCGAACTCGATGGCGACACCGCAGGTGGCGGGGATGCGGTCGGTGTTGAGGACCTTGTACATGTACTGCATCGAGTTGCGCCACGAGCGGACTTCGCTGGCGGCGGGCCGGTGAACGCGCTGCCGGAAGGCGTCACTGATGCGTTCGACGATCACGTCACGATCGACGTGGTCCATGAACTCGGACTTGGTCGCCTGGTAGACGAGCATAGGACCTCCGGAGGAGGTGGGAGGGAAGTACTGGGATGAGGATAGCAGGAGGGGAGTGTCTCGCGGCACCTGACGTGTGCGTTGACGCAGGGGTACAAGAGGGATACGACTTTCCCCGGGTCGCGACCCGGGGCTGCGAGGCCGCCGAGAGGCGGCCTTCGCGTTTGCTGGGTGCGCTTGTCGCCTCCTCACCCAGGTGCTACCATCGGTACGACCGCACGGTACGACCTTCCGGGAGGTCTCAGCCCATGCCCGTCGACAAGTTCAGCGTCTCTCTGCCCGAAGACCTCGTCGCCGAGGTGGATGGCATCGCGGCGATGGATGGTCTCACGCGCAGCGCGGTGATCCGCGAGGCGACCGCCGCGTATGTCACGCAGCGCAAGTCGGCGGCGTACGCGAAGGAGCGGCGGCGGCGCATCGACTCTGCCCTCGACGGGTTCGAGGACATCGCGCGCGCGTGGGGACCCGACGATCGCTCCGGCGTCGACTACCTGGCGGACGTGCGCGGGGAAGACGCCGAGCATGGGTGAGTGCCCTCTCGTGGTGCTCGACTCGTCGGTCGGGGTGAAGTGGATCAAGCCCGAGGCCGGCCGCGACGCGGCGCTGGCGCTGCTCGAAGACCACCGCGAGGACCGCGTGAGGATCGTCGTCTCCTCGCACTTCTTCCACGAGGTGGTCGCCGTGGCGGTCCGGCGTGGGGGAGCGGACCTCGGCGAGCGGACGTGGGCGAGCCTGCGCGGCGCGGACCTCACCGTCCTCGGACTCGACGACGCTCTCGCCGCGGCCGCCTTCGCCCAGTGCCGCGAGCTGGGCTGCTCGTTCTACGACGCCCTCGCGCCCGCGCTCGCCGAGCGCCTCGGCGCCACGCTGTACTCGGCGAACGCTCGAGCGCACGCCGCCGTGAGCGGTGTGGTCGTCGTCGGGTGAGGCCTACCGAGGTCGGTAGACGTCGGCCCTGTGATCTACCCTGACTACCCGGACCACGTTTTCGTCCTCGATGCGGTAGATCACGCGATATGCGCCGCGTCTCGCGGAGTAGTAGCCGTCCAGTTCGAGTCCCAAGGGCTTACCCACTTGATGCGGGCTCTCCAGAAGCGGCCCCGTGACGAATTCGACGATCGCGGCGGCGGCGAACTCCGGCAGACGGGCCAGCATGCGCTCGGCCGAAGCCGCGAACCTGAGCTCGTAGGACGGCACCGGTACTAGCCTTTCGACAGGTACTTGGCGCGCAACTCGGCTGCCGTGAGACAAGCTCCGCTGTCGATGTCGGCCTCCGCGGCGCGGATCTCCTCCAGTGCCCCGGGCGAGGAGAGGATGTCGAGCGTCTCCTCCAGGCCCGCGAGGTCGTCGGTGCTCAGTATGATCGCCGCAGGCCGGCCGTGGCGCGTGATGACGACGCGCTCGTGCTGACTCTCGACGAGATCGACGATCTCGGAGAGGTGGGCCTTGACGTCTGCGAGCGAGCGAGTCTCTGACATGACCAGAATAGTAGTCATATGTGCGATTCTGTCAAGTGTTGCAACAATATGACGCTTATGTCATATTGTTAGCATGCGATACGACGAACTCTTAGAGGCCGTCGGCGATCTCGGTGTGTTCGAGTCGTCCCTGTTGCTCGCGGGCGAAGTGGACCGTGTCGACGTCGCGAGTCAGCTGTCCCGGTGGACGAAGGCCGGCCGCCTGGTGCAGTTGCGGCGAGGCCTCTACGCGCTCGCAGAGCCTTACGCGCGCCGGCGAACCGACGTGTTCGCCGTGGCGAACCTGCTAGTCCAGCCGTCGTACGTCAGTCTCCAGTCGGCGCTCGCATACCACGGGCTCATCCCGGACGTGGTGCAGGCCGTCACGAGCGTCACCACCGGAAGGCCTCAAGAGCGGGACACTCCGCTCGGCCGGTTCCAGTACCGTCACGTCAAGCCCGCTTGGCTGTGGGGAGCCTCGGTGGAGGCCGTCGGCGGCGACAACGCATTGTTGGCGATGTCGGAGAAGGCTCTTCTCGACCTCGCGTATCTGGAGCGGGACAGCGGTGATCCGAGGTGGGTGTCCGAGCTCAGGCTGCAGAACCTGGAGCGCGTCGACGTCGAACGCCTCCGCTCCGGCGCCGAACGCTCGGGGTCGCGCCACGTGCGCGACTTCGTGGACGCCGTGCTCGGCCTGCGCGAGCAGGAAGGCGAACAAGGGGGGTGGCGGACGTGAAGGACGTGCTCCGCGCGGCGTTGCGGGATGCCCCGGCCGCTCTCCAGCCGCGCAACGTGCTCCGAGAGTACCTGCAGGCCCGCGTCCTTGGCGTGCTTCAGGCCGAAGGCGCGTTCGTACCGCTCGCGTTCGTCGGCGGCACCGCTCTTCGGTTCGTGTACGGGCTGCCGCGCTTCTCCGAGGACCTCGACTTCAGTCTCGAAAGACCGCAGGGCGGCTACGAGCCCGAACGGTACGCCGACGCGCTCCTCGGCACGTTCCGGCTCGAAGGCTACGACGTGGCCGTGCGCTCTCGACTGGAGACGACTATCGACAGGATCGACGTGCGCTGGTCGGGTCTCATGTACGAGCTGGGCTTGAGCCCCCACCCGGACGAGACGTTCACGGTCAGAGTCGAGACGGACACGCGACCGCCCGAGGGCGCCGGACTCGAGGTCACCTCGGTCATGCGTCATCGGCCGCTGCGGATACAGCACCACGACCGGGCTTCGCTCATGGCCGGAAAGGTGGCGGCCTTGCTCACCGGGGACTGGGTCAAGGGCCGAGACGTCTACGACCTGGTCTGGTATCTGAGCGACGCCGGCCAGCCGCCGCCGAACGCCGGACTGCTTCGCTCGGCGCTCGAGCAGTGGGGGCACGGTGATGTCGGAGAGCGGGCAGAGCGCTGGGCTTCCGTCGTTGGGGAGCGTCTCGAGGCCGCCGACTGGCCGGCGGTGCAGCGGGATGTGTCGCCTTTGCTCGAGCGACGAGAGGACGTTGCGCTACTCGACCGTGAAGCGGTGTTCGCGCTCCTTGCCCGTGTCGCAGGTAAGGAGTAACCTCACAAGTAAGGAATCACCGAACGAGGAGGAGCGATGGAGGCGCGTGCGCGGATGACGTCGAAGGGCCAGGTGACCGTTCCGGTCGAGGTCCGTCGCGCCCTCGGCGTCGAGGAGGGCGACATGCTCGTCTTCGAGGTGGCCGGCGCCTATGCGACCGTGCGCAAGCGTCGTCCCACGCTGGAGGTGGCTGAAGAGGTGAGGGCGCGCTACATGGGCGGCCGCGAGCCTCGGTCCATCACGAACCGCGAGGCCATCGAGGAACACTTCGCTTCGGAGCAGGAAGCGAGCGTCGGCGACGTCCTCTACGTGAGCTCGGGAGACGGCACCTTTGCTCGCTGACGCGAACGTGGTGATCGCCGTGCTCGCCGGTCCGGCCGATCCGCACGCCGCGGCCGTCGAGCGGCTCGTGCGCGACCTCGAGGAGTGCGAGGAGCGCCTCGTCGTGACCGAGGGCGTGCTCGCCGAGACCGCCTGGGTGTTGCACAGCCGCTTCGGCATGTCCCCGCGCGAGATATCCGGCGCGCTGCTCGCGCTGCTGGATTCCGCCGCGTTCGATTCGTGGGATCCGCCGCTGGTGACCGAGGCGTTGCGCATCATGGCCGACGAGCCGCGGCTCGACCTCGTCGACGCGCTGCTCGCCGCGAGGGACGCGATGGGCGCCGGGCGAGTCGTCACACTCGATCGCGTCCTCGCCCAGACGATCGCCCGGGAACACGGTCGCGCGTAGACCCTGGGTGACCTTCAGCTTGACGTCTTGGTTAGGTTTAGATTATAAACCTTACTAAAGAGGTTGTGTGGTATGGGAAACTTCATCCGGCAGCGATGGATCTCCGAGGCGGTCAGCGGCGTGCCGCGGGCCGACCGGCGCTCGTGCGAATACGACGCGTACATGCCGGACACCCTGGTCGATCGCCCGATATCTCTGGACGGCGAAGTGGCCGCGGACGTAGCCGATGCCGAAGCCGCGATCGCCCGGCTCGATACCCGCGTCTCCGCGCTCACCGACACCGAGACGCTCGCACGCATCCTGATACGAGCGGAATGCGTGGCTTCATCACGGATCGAGGGGCTCGAGGTCTCCGCCCGGCGACTTCTGCGAGCCGAAGCCGCACGGCAGATGGGCGAGTCGCCCGCGGACGTCAGCGCGGAAGAAGTGCTGGGCAATATCGAGGCGATGCGCGCTGCGCTCACCGCAGCCGAGGGCGGGGATCTACTCACCACGGAAACGCTCCTCGAAGTCCATCGACGTCTGTTGCGGGACACGGACCTCCAAGCACACGCCGGGCGCATCCGTGTCGCCCAGAACTGGATCGGCGGCAGCGCGTACAACCCGTGCTCGGCGGCGTATGTACCTCCGCCGCCGGCGCAAGTGCCGGCGCTGCTCGACGACCTCTGCGAGTTCTGCAGTTCCGATTCGCTGCCCGCGGTGGTGCAGGCAGCCATCGCCCATGCGCAGTTCGAGACCATCCACCCGTTCGCGGACGGGAACGGCCGCATCGGGCGCGCCTTGGTGCATCTGGTCCTCCGACGTCGCGGCCTGTCGACGCACGTCCAGCCACCGATATCGCTCATCATTGCGACCAGGGCGAAAGGCTACATCAGCGGGCTCACCGGGTTCCGGCACGGCGGCGCGCCCGGCAGTCCTGCCGCGCATGAAGGTCTCAACGCATGGGTCGGCTTCTTCGCCGCTGCGTGTACCCGCGCGGTGGACGATGCCGCTGTCTTCGAGGATCGCTGCCGCGAGATCGAGGTCGAGTGGCGCGCGCGGCTCGGTCGCATCCGTTCCGGGTCCTCGGTGGATCTGCTGCTTCGAATGCTGGCAGGGACGCCGGTCTTGAGCGTGAAGAGCGCGATGGCGGTTCTCGGCCGCAGTAAGCCGCAGGTGAACGATGCGGTGGCAAGACTCGAAGGGGCGGGGATACTGCGGCAGGTGACGGTCGGCCGCCGCAATCGGGCGTTCGAGGCGCGAGAGGTGATCGAAGAGTTCGCGGAGCTAGAACGGCGGTTGGCCAGTCCCGGTTCCCGTCCTTGACGTCTCCACCCCCTGTGGGAGAACCTGTTTAACGGCTTCCGACACGAAGGGTGGATATACATGAAGGCCATCGTCGTATACGAATCGCTTTGGGGTAACACGGCCGCCGTCGCGCGTGCCATCGCGGTAGGCATCGGCGGAGATGCGCGGGCGCTGTCCACCTCGGAGGCGACCGCGGACGTGGTCACCGGCGCCGACCTCATCGTCGCGGGCGCGCCGCTGCTCGGCTTCAGCCTCCCGACGGACGCCATGCGCGAGAGTATCCGCTCGAACCCGGCGAACAGGACACCCGACCTCTCGAGCCCTTCTATGCGTTCCTGGCTCGACTCGATGCCCGCGGGCAAGGGCGTGGGCGCCTCCTTCGAGACGCGCATCTGGTGGTCGCCGGGCAGCGCGGCCAAGACCATCGCCGACGGACTCGATCGCGCCGGGTACCGCAGCGCGGGCAACATCGAGCGCTTCATCGTGAAGGGCAAGTACGGCCCGCTGCGCGACGGCGAGATCGACAAGGCGCGCCACTGGGGCGTCGGCCTCGCCGCGAAGGTCGTCTGACGCGGCCTGCTCGGCTATCATGCGGGGGAACCGTCCCCGTCACATGTGAGGCCCCCGTGACCCGTCCGTTCGACCCGCACGCGTTCGAGGAGAAGTGGCAGGCCGTCTGGGCGGCCGACCGTCAGGACGCCGCGGTCGAGGACGCCTCCAAGCCCAAGAAGTACGTCCTCGAGATGTTCCCGTATCCTTCCGGCGACATCCACATGGGCCACGTGCGCAACTACACCATCGGCGACGTCGTCGCGCGCCACGCCGTCATGAACGGTCGCTCCGTCCTCCATCCCATCGGCTGGGACGCCTTCGGCCTTCCCGCCGAGAACGCCGCCATCAAGTCTTCCACACACCCCGCCACCTGGACGTACGCGAACATCGAGAAGCAGGCCGCCTCCTTCAAGCGCATGGGCTTCAGCTACGACTGGGACCGCACCGTCGTCACCTGCGACGAGGACTTCTACCGCTGGGGCCAGTGGATCTTCATCAAGTTCTGGGAGCGCGGCCTAGTCGAGCGCAAGTCCTCTCCCGTGAACTGGTGCCCGTCGTGCAAGACCGTGCTCGCGAACGAGCAGGTCATCGGCGACGGTGTGTGCTGGCGCTGCAAGACGCCCGTCGTCCAGCGCGAGCTCGAGCAGTGGTACTACCGCATCACCGAGTACGCGCAGCAGCTCCTCGACGACCTCGACGCGATGCCGGGCTGGCCCGAGCGCGTCAAGACGATGCAGGCGAACTGGATCGGCCGCAGCGAGGGCGCACACGTCGACTTCACGCTCTGCGACGAGGCCGGACAGCCCACGGACGAGACGATCACCGTCTTCACGACGCGGCCGGACACGCTCTTCGGCTGCACGTTCTTCCTGCTCGCGCCGGAGCATCCGCTCGTAGGGCGCCTCGTGAGCGGCACGCCTTGGGAGGCCGACGTCACCGCGCTGCGCGTCGCGGCTGCCCGCGAGACGGCCGTCGAGCGCGAGGCGGGCGAGCGCGAGAAGCAGGGCGCCTTCACCGGCCGCTACGTCGTGAACCCGGTCAACGGCGAGAAGGTGCCGGTCTGGGTCGCCGACTACGTGCTGATGGGCTACGGCACGGGCGCCGTCATGGCCGTGCCCTGCGGAGACCAGCGCGACTTCGAGTTCGCGCGCAAGTACGGCTTGCCGATCCCGCCGGTGGTGGTGGCGGACGACGATCCGCTGGCGGCCGAGCTCGGCGCCACACGCGAGCGCACGATGGCCGACGTGACCTGGGAGGTCGCCTACGACGGCCCGGGCGTGATGGTGCAGTCGGGCGACTTCACCGGTCTTCCCGCCGGCAAGGGCTCCGAGGGGATGCGCTCGGTCACCGAGTGGCTGCAGCGCCGCGGGGCGGGGAAGGCTGCGATCAACTTCCGCCTTCGCGACTGGCTCATCTCGCGTCAGCGCTACTGGGGCAATCCCATCCCGGCGATCCACTGCCCGGCGTGCGGGCTCGTGCCGGTGCCGGAGGCCGACCTGCCGGTGCGACTGCCGAAGGACGTCGACATCACCAAAGGCGAGACGCTCGCCGACCACCCCGAGTTCTACGAGACGACTTGTCCGCGCTGCGGCGGCGCCGCCCGGCGCGAGACCGACACGATGGACACTTTCACGTGTTCCTCCTGGTATTACCTGCGCTATTGCGACGCTCGCAACGACGCCGCCATCTGGGACAAGGCGAAGGTCGGCTACTGGATGCCGGTCGACCAGTACATCGGCGGCATCGAGCACGCGATCCTCCACCTGCTCTACTCGCGCTTCTTCACGAAGGTCCTGCGCGATATGGGGCTGCTCGACTTCGACGAGCCGTTCACGAACCTGCTCACGCAGGGGATGGTCAAGCTCGACGGCCACACGATGTCGAAGAGCAGGGGCAACGTCGTGGCGCCGGAGGACATGATCGCGCGCTACGGCGCCGACACGCTGCGCGCTTACATCCTGTTCATGGCGCCGCCCGACAAGGATCTCGAGTGGAGTTACGAGGGCCTCGACGGCATGCACCGCTTCTTGGGACGCGTGTGGCGGCTCGTCGGCGAGATCGCCGGGGAGAGTGGCGGCGCGGGTGCCGGCGGCGACGCGGCCGCGAAGGCGCTGCGGCGTGCGCTGCACGTGACGATACGGCGCATGAGCGAGGACATCGAACGCTTTCAATTCAACACGGCGATCTCCGCGCTCATGGAGCTCGTGAACGCCGCGAACGACTACCGTCGCGACACGCCCGCTCCTCAGCGCGACGCGGCGCTGCTGCGCGAGGTCGCCGAGGGCGTGACGGCGCTGCTCGCGCCGATCGCGCCGCACGCCGCCGAGGAGCTTTGGCGCGAGGTGCTCGGCGGGACCGGCTCGGTGCACCGCCGCGCGTGGCCGGTCTTCGACGCCGCCGCGGCCGCCGCGGATGAGATCGAGATCGCGGTGCAGGTCAACGGCAAGGTCCGCGACCGGCTCGTCGTCGCGGCCGACGCTTCGAGCGAGGCCGTCGAGGCCGCCGCGCTCGCGCTGCCGAACATCGTGCGCAACCTCGAGGGCATGACGGTGCGCAAAGTGCTCGTCGTCCCCGGGAGGCTCGTGAGCATCGTCGCCGGGTGAGATACCGGTGAAAGCCCGGTAAGGCCCGCGTGGTCAGATAGCGAGTGACGATCCGGACGCCCCCTCCGCCCGCCGGGTGAGGGGGCGTCCGTGCGCGAGGGTACCAAGGAACGGCTCGACGAGCTGGCGGCGCGCGCCGGTCTCGGCGGCGTGCCCTCGTCCGCGCTGGTGTGGCTCGTCGCGGCGTGCGTGGCGATCGCGCTGTGGGCGGCGTGGCGGTTCTGGCCGCGTGCGACCGAGGCGGCGGAGCCGTTCGCTGCGCCGGAAGCGGCCGCTACCGCTCCGGCGGAGTCAGCGTCGGCCACGGCCGCCGTCGAGGCGCCGCGCGTGTTCGTGCACGTCGTCGGCGCCGTGCGCCGTCCGGGCGTCTACGAGCTTCCCGCCGGGAGTCGCGTCGGGGAGGCGATCGAGCTCGCGGGTGGTGTGCTGGGCTCCGGCCGCGCCGATGCGATCAATCTCGCGCGCGTGCTGCAGGACGGCGAGCAGGTGAGGGTCCCGACGCAAGCGGAAGCCGAGCGCGCGGCCGCCGCCGGGGTACCTGCGGCGGGGTCGGGACAGGCGGTCGGCGCCGCCGAGGCGAGGGCGAGCCCCGGTGGTCGCGTCGACATCAACACGGCCGACGAGGCGCTGCTCGACACGCTGCCGGGCATCGGGCCGGCGACGGCGCAGAGGATCGTCCAGGACCGCAGCTCGAACGGGCCGTTCAGGCGAGTCGACGACCTGCTGCGCGTCCCCGGCATCGGCCCGAAGAAGCTCGACGCCCTGCGCGACCTGGTCACCGCGGGATGAGCGCAGCGTCGCCGCAACACGAGTCGCGGCGTCCGACCCTGCCCGCGACGGTGTGGTTCGCCGTCGCGCTGTGGGCGGGCGCGACGGCGGGGGAGTCGGCGAGCTGGCGCGCGTACGCCGCGGGAGGCGGCGTCGAGCGGGCGTGGGCGATGGTGGGGATCGCGTGCGCGGCCGCTCTGGCCTGCGCGTACGCCGTGCGACGCCCACGTGCGGCGCGCTGGCCGCGGGCAGCGTGCGTCGTCCTCATCGGCGCCGCACTCGGCGGGACGCTGTCGCTGGCGTACGGCGGCTGGTGGCGCGCATCCGGCGCGACCTGCGCGGACGCGGGGGCGATCGACTGGCGCGGCGTCGTCGTGGCGGACCCGGCGGACGGGAAGTACGGACCGGTCGTCCTCGTGCGGCTCTCCGCTCCCGTCGCGCGACGCGCCGTCGTGCGCGTGGGCTGGCCCGAAGCGACGCCCGTGCCCTCCCTCGGGCAGGCCGTGGCGTTCTCGGCGGTCCTGCGCACGCCCGACGCCGCGAAGCCGTGGTCACGGCCGTCCGCCCGTCGCGGGGAGTGCGCGTCCGGCCGGGCGTGGCGCGCCCGCACGCTCGGGTGGCGCCCGGGTCCCGTGGGCGCGCTGCTGCGCTGGCGTGCGGCGGTCGCGCGCCGGGTCGCGGACATCCCGGGCGCGGGCGGCGATCTTCTCACCGGGATACTCCTCGGCGACCGGAGGCGAGTCGCCGGCACCCCGGTCGAGGACGACTTCCGAGCGCTCGGGCTATCGCACATCCTCGCGGTCTCGGGAGACCACCTCGGGCTCGTCGCGCTGGGTATCGGTGCGCTGCTGCGCCGCGCGAGGGCCCCGCGCTGGTCGCAGGTGCTCGGGACGATGGCGGCGGGCGCTGCATTCGCGGTGGTGACGGGGTTCCAGCGCTCCGCGCTGCGCGCGCTGGGCATGGTCGTCGCTGCCGGGAGCGCGACCCTGGCGGGACGGCGCGCGGACGGCCTCGCGGCGCTGCCGCTGGCAGTGACGGCGATCGTCGCGTGCGAGCCGTGGTCGGTCTTCGACGTGGGATTGCGTCTGTCGGTGCTCGCCGTCGGAGGACTTCTGTTCTTCGGCGGCCTGGCGACCGAGTGGACGGGCGCGGCGCTGCCCGAGCGCTCGTCCGAGCGGATCGTCATGCCGCTCGCGTGGACCCTGACCGCGCAGGCGACGACGCTGCCGGTCGCCGCCGCGACCTTCGGGATGGTCTCGATCGTCGCCCCGGTAGCGAACGTCGTCGTGTTGCCGCTCATCCCGCCCGCGCTCACGCTCGGCGTGTGCGGTGCGCTCGCGTCCCCGCTCGCAGCACCGTCCAAGCTGCTCCTGCGTGTCGCCGCGATGCTGCTTGCGGGGTCGGCGTGGATCGCGGCG
Source organism: Coriobacteriia bacterium (assembly GCA_041658765.1). Lineage (NCBI taxonomy): Bacteria > Bacillati > Actinomycetota > Coriobacteriia > Coriobacteriia bacterium. The sequence continues at coordinate 13,620 of JBAZZO010000018.1, forward strand.
TGGATCGCGCGGCTCCCGGGCGCCGCGATACCGACCGCGGGCCTCCCGGCGTTCGCGATACCCGCCTGGATCGCGGGGATCGCCGCGGTCTGGGCGTTCTGGCCGCACCCCGGAAGCCGCACCGTCGCGCGCTGTCTGGCGCTTGCTTCGACTACGGTCATGGTCGCGGTGGCGCTGGGCCCTTCGGTCGCTGCCGGGTCGGAGATCGTCGTCCTCGACGTCGGTCAGGGAGACGCCGTGCTCGTGCGCGACGGTGCGCACGCCGTCCTCGTCGACACCGGTCCCGACGGGACGGCCCTGCGCCGCGCCCTGGGGCGGGAAGGCATCCGCCGGCTCGACGGGATCATCCTCACGCACGCGCACGACGACCACACGGCGGGCTTGGCGGGGCTGCGCGGCATCGTGCGGTCCGGTTGGATCGCCGGCAGCGCGGTCGAGACGGCGGATTGCGAGAAGACGGCAGGACTCGACGTGCGCGGTGTCCCGGTCCTTCCGGTGGCGGCCGGCAGTGTCGCGAAAGCGGGCCGCTGGCGGCTCGAGGCCCTCTGGCCGCGCGCCGGTGACGAGCCGGAGTCGGCGAACGCGGGGAGCGTCGTCCTGCTCGCTCGCTTCGGGCGGTTCTCGGCGCTGCTGTGCGGCGATGCCGAGGCCGACGTCCTGGGCGCACTCGCGGGCGATGGCCTGCTTCCCCGGGTAGACATGTTGAAGGTGCCGCACCACGGCAGTGCGGCGGGCCTGAACGACACGGTACTCGAGGCGCTGCGTCCGCGCGTTGCCGTCATCAGCGTGGGTGCCGCCAATCCGTTCGGGCATCCGACGCCGACGGCGTTGCGGCTGCTCGCGTCCTACGGTGCGCGCGTGTTGCGGACCGATCGCGACGGCGACGTGACGGTGCGCGTCTCGGCGACGGCGTGGGCCGTGAAGGTCGGCCGTGGCCGTGGCAGCCGCGAGAGTGCGTGTGCGAGAATGGGTCCTGCTCCAGACCGGCTGCGGAAGGCTTCGCATGGCGACGCGCGACCTGAGCGACCTCAAGGCGGTCTACCTCATCCACGGCGCGGAACCCGTGATGCTCGAAGCCGCGGTCCGCCGCCTGCGTGACCGCATCGCGAAAGCGGGGGACGCCGACTTCGATTCCGACACGTTCGACGGGGAGACCGCGACGGCCGACATGGTCGTCTCGGCGGCGAACACCCTGCCGTTCATGGCCGGCCGGCGTCTCGTGGTCGTGGACGACGTCGAGAAGATGTCCGCCGCCGACCTGGAAGAGCTCACCGCGTACGCGAAGGATCCTTCGCTGACGACGTGCCTGGTGCTCGTCGCGGCGAAGATCGCCAAGAACACGAGACTCTACAAGGCCGTGGATGCCATCGGCGGCGTCTTCGAGTACGCGGCTCCGAAGAAGAACCAGTACTCGGGCGAGGTCGTGCGGATGTTCCAGGAACGTGGCAAGACCGTCGGCCTCGACGTCGCGGACGCGCTTGTCCATGCGGTCGGTCACGACCTGCAACGCCTCATGACGGAGGTCGACAAAGTCTGCGCGTTCGCCGGTGAAGCGGTGATGCTGTCGCGCGCCGACGTGGCGGCTGTCGTCGCGTCCACCGCGCCGCCCTCGATCTTCGAGTTCCTCGACGCGATGGGGATGCGGGACGGCGGGAAGGCGTTGGGGCTCATGAGCGACCTCATCGCTTCGGGCGACGCCCCGGAGCGCATCGAGGCGATGGCCGTGCGTCACGTGCGCGGCCTCACCAGCGTTCGCGCGCTCCTCGACCGCGGCATGTCGCAGTCGGCGATAGCGCGCGAGATCGGCATGCAGGACTGGCAGATGCGCAACCTCGCGCGCCAGGCCGAGAAGTTCCGCGTGGAACAGCTCACGCGAGCGCTGCGGGACGCCACCGAGATGGAGGCCGGACGCAAGACGAGCCGGGTGGATGCCCGGCTCGCGCTGGAACGCTGGGTGCTGTCGGTGTGCGGGAGGGCCGGCTAGCCCTCGAGCTTCTCGACGAGCTTGCGGATGCCCGACTTGCGGTTGGCCGCCTGGTTCTTGTGGATGACGCCCTTGCTCGCCGCCTTGTCCAACGCACGGGCGGCGACGCGCTCCGCGGCCACCGCGGCGGCCTTGTCGCCCGCTTCGACGGTCTCGTTCACGCGGCGGACGACGGTCTTCACGTATGAGCGGACTGCCTTGTTGCGTGCGGCGGCCTTCGCGTTCGTCAGGTTCCGCTTCTTCTGGCTCTTGATGTTGGCCACGTTCTCGGTTCCTCTCGTGTGGTCAGTGCCCGTCGCGCAGTGGGGCGGCGGACGAACCCGGCAATCCTACCACACGCCCGCGAAGAGGGTAAAGCGCGCGCGGGGCCGTGCGCGGGGTCGCGTCGGCTGCTATGCTGGCGCGGTGACGACCGACCCCCGCCTCATACGGAACTTCTCCATCATCGCGCACATCGACCACGGCAAGTCGACCATCGCCGACCGCGTGCTCGAGCTCACGCACACCATCGAGGACCGGGACATGATGGAGCAGGTCCTGGACTCGATGGACATCGAACGCGAGCGCGGGATCACCATCAAGGCCCAGGCGGTCCGGGTCCTCTACTCCGCGGACGACGGCGTGACGTACACGCTCAACCTCATCGACACGCCTGGCCACGTCGACTTCACCTACGAGGTCTCCCGTTCGCTCGCGGCGTGCGAAGGCGTGCTCCTCGTGGTCGACGCGGCGCAGGGCGTCGAGGCGCAGACCGTCGCGAACGCGCTGATGGCGATGAACGCGCACCTCGAGATCGTGCCGCTCATCAACAAGATCGACCTGCCGGCCGCCGATCCCGAGCGCGTGCGCCACGAGATCGAGGAGGTCCTCGCGGTCCCCGCCGACGACGCCGTGCTCGCGAGCGGCAAGACCGGCGAGGGCGTGCGCGCGGCGCTCGAAGCGGTCGTGCGGCGCGTGCCCCACCCCGTCGGCGATCCCTCGGCGCCGCTGAAGGCGCTCATCTTCGATTCGTTCTTCGACCCGTATCGCGGCGTCGTCGCTCTCATCCGCGTCATCGACGGCCGCATCGCCAAGGGCATGAAGGTCCGCCTGATGGCGACGAAGACCGTCACCGATGTCGAGGAGGTCGGCGTCAGGCGCCCGGTCCACACGCCGGTCGACGAGCTCGGTGTCGGCGAGGTCGGCTACCTCGTGACCGGCATGAAGGACCCCGCCGACGTGAAGGTCGGCGACACGGTGACGCTCGCGAAGCACGGCGCCGCCGAGGCGCTGCCGGGATACCGCGACGTCAAGCCGATGGTCTACACCGGTCTCTATCCCATCGACGGCGACCAGTACCCCGAGCTGCGCGACGCGCTCGACAAGATGCGCCTCAACGACCCCGCGATCATCTACGAGCCCGAGACCAGTCACGCGCTCGGTTTCGGCTTCCGTTGCGGCTTCCTGGGTCTTCTCCACATGGAGATCGTCAAGGAGCGTCTCGAGCGCGAGTTCACGCTCGACCTGCTCGCGACGGCGCCGAGCGTCGAGTACCACGTCTTCCGCACGAACGGCGAGGAGGTCGTGGTCCACTCCCCGCAGGACATGCCGGAGGCGGGCGCCGTCGACCGCATCGAGGAGCCGTACCTCAAGGCGACGGTCCTCGTGCCGCCGGAGTACGTCGGCGCGGTGATGGAGCTCTGTGACGGCCATCGCGCGACGTTCGTCGACATGCAGTACCTCTCGCCGACGACGGTCGACATGCACTACGAGATGCCGCTCTCCGAGCTGATCATGGACTTCTTCGACCAGCTCAAGAGCCGTACGAAGGGCTACGCCTCCCTCGACTACGAGTTCCTCGGCTACCGCCCGAGCGACCTGGTCAAGCTCGACGTGCTGCTTGCGAACAAGCCGGTCGACGCGCTGTCGTTCATCGTCCACAAGGACAAAGCGTACGCGCGGGGCAAGGTGCTCACCGAGAAACTGCGCGCGATCATCCCTCGGCAGATGTTCGAGGTGCCCATCCAGGCTGCCATCGGCAGCCGCATCATCGCCCGCGAGACCGTCAAAGCGAAGCGCAAGGACGTCATCGCGAAGTGCTACGGCGGCGACATCACGCGCAAGCGCAAGCTGCTGGAGAAGCAGAAGAAGGGGAAGAAGCGCATGAAGCAGGTCGGCAACGTCGAGGTCCCGCAGGAGGCGTTCATGGCCATCCTGAAGGTCGATGACTGAGCGGGCGCCGGGCACCGCGCTGCCGGTCTCGCTCTACGTGCACGTCCCGTTCTGCCGCGCCAAGTGCGCGTACTGCGATTTCCACTCGGTCCCCGGCTCCCAGGAGGAGTTCGTCCCGTTCGTCGAGTCCGCGCTTCGGCGCGTCGACGAGCTGGCGGCTGCGGGTAGGGCGGGCCTGCTGACCGACGTGCCGACGCTCTACGTCGGCGGAGGCACCCCCACCGTCCTCGGCGAGTCGCTCGTCGTGCTCGTGCGCGGACTGCGCGAGCAGATCGGCCTTCGCGACGATGCGGAGGTGACGGTCGAGGCGAACCCCGACTCGTGCGGCCCCGCGCTCGTCGCGGCGCTCGTGGATGCCGGGGTCACGCGCATCTCGCTCGGCGTGCAGAGCTTCGACGACGCCGTGCTGCGCACGCTGGGCCGCCCGCACTCCGCGGCGCGGGCCTCCGCAGCCGCTCGCGTGCTCGACAGCGCCGACGTCCGATTCTCGCTCGACCTGATCTGCGGCGTGCCGGGCCAGACGTTCGCGTCCTGGGACGAGACGCTCGAGCGCGCCGTAGCGAGCGGGGCGCGTCACATCTCGGTCTACCCGCTCACCGTGGAGGAGGGCACGCCGCTCGCCGCCGCGATCGCGTCGGGCGAGGCGCCGGCTCCCGACCCCGACGTCGCGGCGGACATGATGCTCGCGGCCGAGGTCGCTCTCGCCGCGTCCGGCCTGCCGCGCTACGAGGTCGCGAACTACGCCGCGTCCCGCTACCAGTCGTGCCACAACATCGTGTACTGGACGGGTGGCGCCTACCTCGGCGCCGGTCCCTCGGCGGCGAGCATGCTCCCGCTGGAGACGTACCGGGCCGCGGGTCTCGACGTGGTCGCCGGCATCCCCGTGGACGCCTCGGGAGGCCGCGTGCGCTTCGTCCTCGAAGGACCGTCACCGGGAGGGGAGTACCTCGCCCCCGACGACGCCGCGCGCGAGGACGTGATGCTGCGCTTGCGCATGACGGCGGGCGTCTCCACTTCGCAGGTCGACGCGGCGGGACTGAAGGCGACGCTTGAAGAGCTCCGCGAGCGCGGCCTCGTGGAGGTCCACGCCGGCGCCGACGGACCTCGCTGGCGCACCACCCAGCAAGGCTGGCTCCTCGGCAACGAGGTCTTCGGCGCGGTCTGGACGGTTTGACACCCGCGAACCGCGCGCCCTACCATCGGTTGGCACTCGCGCGGGTCGAGTGCTAACCACAGGAGCCTCACATGCTGAACGACCGCCGCCGCATCGTCTTGTCCGCGCTCGTCGAGGAGTACGTGCACAGCGCCCAGCCGGTCGCGTCGCGCTCCATCGTCGACCGCTCCCGCCTGCGCTGCTCTCCGGCGACCGTGCGCAACGACCTCGCCGCGCTCGAGGAGACGGGCCTCGTCTTCCAGCCGCACGTCTCGTCGGGGCGCGTGCCCACCGACTCGGGCTACCGGGTCTTCGTCGACGACCTCGCACCATCGGAATGTCTCACGCCGGAGGAAGCGGCGGGCGTGCGCCGGACCCTCGGGGAGCTCGAGGTCGAGTTCCACGATCTCATGCGCGAGACGGCCCAGGTGCTGGCGAGGCTGAGCGGCTACGCCGCGGTCGCCGTGGCGCCGATGCCGCGCCGCGCGAGGATCCGCCGCGTCTCTCTGGTGCCGATGGGCCCGCGCCGGGTCCTCGTCGTCGTGGTCACCGATGGCGGGCAGGTGGTCAACCGGCCGGTCGAGTTCGCCGACCCCATCGGGGAGGAGGCGCTCGCCGCGTCGGAACGCACGCTGAACGCGCATCTCGACGGCCGTGTCGCAGCCGAGGTCGGCGCCCTGCGGGAACCGCTCGCGGGCACGGACGGCGACGCGGTCGCTGCGGGGCTGCTCACCGACGTAGCGGAGTGCCTCGTCGAGGCCGACCGCGACCGTCTCCATCACGCGGGCGTCTCCGCGCTGCTCGCACAGCCCGAGTTCGCCGATCCCGAGGTGATCCGCCCGCTCGTGGCGGTGCTCGAGAACGGCGTCGCCTTCCTGCGTGCGCTCGGCGAGAGCGCCTCGGCCGAGGACGTGACGGTGCGCATCGGCCACGAGAACGACATCGCCGAGCTCGGCCGGCTGAGCTTCGTGGCGGCCGCGTACGGCGGGTCGGACGGCGGCGTGGTCGGTCTCATCGGCCCGACCCGCATGGAGTACGCCCGCGCGATGTCCGCCGTGCGCTGCGTGGCCGACGGCCTCTCCAGCGCGATGTACGGGGCGTGACGCGCGTGGCGAGCGGGACGAAGGACTACTACGACGTCCTCGGGGTGTCTCGGGACGCCGACGACAGTCAGATCAAGAAGGCGTTCCGGCGCAAGGCGCACGAGACGCATCCGGACGTCTCCGACCACGGAGAGGCCGACGAGCGCTTCAGGGAGATCAACGAGGCGTACGAGGTGCTCTCCGACCCCGAGAAGCGGTCGATGTACGACCGTTACGGCACAGCGGACCCCCGCATGGGTACCGGGTTCCCCGCCGACGTCGGCGACGTGTTCGGCTTCGGTCTCGACGACATCTTCTCGGCATTCATGGGCGGCATGGGCGGTGCGCGCCCGGCGAGCCCGGAGGGCCGCGACATGACCGCGCGGATCGGGGTGACGCTGGAGGAGGCCGCGACCGGCGTGACGAAGGAGCTTCGCGTCCAGCGTCTCGCGCCGTGTGAGAAGTGCGCCGGTTCGGGCGCCGCCGAGGGCGGGTCCGTCGTGACGTGCCCGGACTGCGGCGGCTCTGGCCGGCGTAGGGTCGGCCGGAAGACGCTGTTCGGGATGATGGAGACCGTGGCGGCCTGCGCTCGCTGCGCCGCGACGGGACGGGCCGTCGACAAGCCCTGCGCGGCGTGCGACGGGAGCGGGCGGATGCCGCTGGTCGAGACCGTGAAGATCGACGTCCCAGCCGGAGCGCGCGACGGCACCACGGTGCGTCTCGGCGGCAAGGGCGAGGCCGGATTGCGCGGCGCGTCCGGCGGCGACCTCATCGTCGGCGTGTCGCTCGTCCAGCACGAATACCTACATCTCCAAGGAGACGACCTGCACGGGCGCGCGACGGTAGACATCGCCCAGGCGGCGCTCGGCGGGGTCGTCAGCGTGCCGGGCCTGGAGGGCGACGTCGACGTGGACGTGCCGAGCGGCTCGCAGCACGGCGATGCGGTGCGCGTGAGAGGCGCCGGGATGCCGCGGCTCGGCGGCAGCCGAGGCGACCTCTACGTCCATCTCGACGTCGAGGTCCCGCGCAAGCCGACGAAGCACCAGAAGGAGCTCCTGCGCGAGCTCGCCGGCACGTTCGGCGATCGCTCGCGTCGCACGCCCCTGCAGCGCCTCCGGGACTGGCTGGGCGGCTGATGTCGCACCCGCGCTTCTTCCTGGCGGGCCTCCTCGCCCCTGCAGGGGAGGACGCGGTGCTGCCTCTCTCGTCGGACGACGTCCATCACCTGCGAGACGTGCTGCGGATGGTCCCCGGCGAGCGTGTCGTCGTGGTCTCACCCGACGGCACCGCGAACGTGGCTCGCCTCACCGGTGTGCGCGAAGAGGTGCGGGCGGTCGTCGAGGAGACGCTGTCGCGCACGGCGCGTCCGCGCGTCACGCTCGCGCAGGGGCTGCCGAAGGGCGCGAAGCTCGACGACGTCGTGCGGCAGGCCACCGAGCTCGGCGTGGCGGCCGTGGTGCCGTTCGCCGCCGCGCGTTCGATCGTGCGCCTCGACGCGGCGAAGGGTGAGGAGCGCGCCGCCCGCTGGGACCGCATCGCCGCGCAGGCGGCGAAGCAATCCAGCCGCGTGGACGTCCCCGGCGTATCGGCGCCGGTCTCCTTCGAGGCGCTGCTCTCGCTCGTGAGTGCGGCGGACGCCGCGATCGTGTGCTGGGAGGAAGCGGGCGAGGGCGCGGTCTCGGTGGGCGCCGGGTTGCGCGCCGCCGGCGCCGGACCGGACAGCGCGGTCGTCGTCGTGGTCGGCCCGGAGGGAGGGCTCTCTACCGCGGAGGTCGAGTGGCTGGTCGAGGCGGGGGCCGTGACCGTCGGCCTCGGGCCCTCGATCCTTCGCACGGAGACCGCGGCGATAGCCGCTCTGGCGCTGACGCTGTACGAGCTCGGCGGACTGGGGTGAGCGAGGCCGGGCCGTCGTTCGCCGTCGTGACGCTGGGATGCAAGGTGAACCAGGTCGACGGCGCGGCGGCAGCGGCGTCCCTGCGGGCCTGCGGTCTCGTCGAGACGTCGCCGGAGGACGCCGACGTCGTCGTCGTGAACACGTGCACCGTCACCGGCGAGGCCGACCGCAAGGCGCGCAAGGTCGTGCGCCGGTTCGCGCGCGCGGGCGTTCCGGTCGTCGTGACGGGGTGTCTCGTGTCGGTCGATCCCGCCGCGGTGTCGGCGCTGGGGGAGAGTGTGGTGGCTGAGCCCGACAGGTCGCTCGTCGCAACTCGGGCGCTCGAGGCCCTGGGGCGAGAGGCGGACCCGGCCGCGCCGAGCGCGCCGGGGGCCGCGGTCCATGCGGGCACCCGTGCGATGGTGAAGGTCGAGGACGGATGCGACTGCCGATGCGCGTACTGCATCGTCCCCACGGCGCGCGGCGTGCCGCGTTCCGTCCCCCTCGGCGAGGTCGTCGCGGGCGTGGAGCGGCTCGTCGCGGACGGGACTCCCGAGGTCGTGCTCACCGGCGTCAACCTCGGACGCTACGACGACGCGGGCTCCGACCTTGCGGCCCTCGTGACCGCTGTCGCCGCGACGGGGGTGCGTCGCGTGCGCCTCTCCAGCATCGAGGTCGCGCACCTCACCCAGCGGCTGCTCGAGTCCCTCGCGTGCGTGCCGGGCGTGTGCCGGCATCTGCACGTCCCGCTCCAGTCGGGGTCGGACGCGGTGCTCTCGGCGATGGGCCGCCCGTACGACGCGGCCACGTTCGAGCGCGCGATCGCCGCGGCGCGCGATGCGCTTCCCGGCCTCGCGGTGACGACCGACGTGATCGCCGGTCTCCCCGGCGAGACGCTCGCCGACCTCGACGCGACCGTCGCGCTGTGCGAGCGCGTCGGCTTCGCGAAGACGCACGTCTTCCCGTACTCCGAGCGCCCCGGCACCGCCGCGGCGTCGATGGCGGGCGCCGTCGCCCCCGGCGAGCGCCACCGCCGGGCGGCCCTCCTGCGCGAAGTCGGCGAGCGCCTGCGCGCAGCGTATCTCGCCGGCAGGATCGGCGGCGACGCGGACGTGCTGGTGGAGCGCGTCGAAGACGGGTATGCACTCGGCACGAGCGAGGACTATCTCAAGGTCCGCATGCCCGCGCGGGAGTCGCGTCCGGGCGACGTCGTGCGCGTGCGGTTGAGCGGCTCTCAGGGCACGTTCGCGCTCGGCGAGTGGTAGAATCGCCGATGGCGCGAAGGAAGGATGTGGTGCTCGCGTGACCGAAGCTGCCCGGATCCGTCTGGTCGCCCCCGCCGGACTCAACATGGTCGACCTGCTCGGCGAAGGGGACCATCTTCTCAAGCTCATCGAGGACCAGTTCGAGTCGACGATCTCGGTGCGTGGCGACGAGATAACCATCTCCGGCGACCCCCAGGAGTCACAGGCCGTCTCCGCGCTCTTCAGCGAGTTGATGCAGCTCCTCATCCAGGGCGAGAAGCTCACTGTGGAGTCCATCGATCGGGCCATCGACATGCTCAAACGGGGCGACGCCAGCCCCAGCGGCGTCTTCTCCGACGTGCTGCTGACGCATCGCGGCAAGACGATCCGGCCGAAGACGGCGGGGCAGAAGCGCTACGTCGACGCGATCCGCTCCAACACCGTGACGTTCGGGATCGGCCCGGCGGGCACGGGCAAGACCTACCTGGCGATGGCGATGGCGGTCGAGGCGCTCAAGCGCAAGGAGGTCGGCCGCCTCATCCTCACGCGGCCGGCGGTCGAGGCCGGCGAGAAGCTCGGGTACCTGCCGGGCACGCTCTTCGACAAGGTCGACCCCTATCTGCGCCCCCTCTACGACGCGCTGTTCGACATGATGGACGTCGAGAAGTCGACGAGCCTGACGGAGCGCGGCGTGATCGAGGTGGCTCCGCTCGCGTTCATGCGCGGCCGCACCCTCAACGACAGTTTCGTCGTCCTCGACGAGGCGCAGAACACCTCTCCCGAACAGATGAAGATGTTCCTCACGCGACTGGGATTCGGCAGCAAGGTGGTCGTGACCGGTGACGTGACGCAGGTCGACCTTCCGGGCGGCGCGAGCGGCTTGAAGCAGGTCCGCGGGATCCTCGCCGGCGTCGACGATATCGCGTTCGTCGAACTGTCGTCGCGCGACGTCGTGCGCCACCGGCTCGTCCAGCGGATAGTGACCGCTTACCACGCCTTCGAGGAGGAACGAGCTGCCGCACCGGCGGCCGCTCGCGGGCGGGACTGACATGGCGAGCGCGTTCGACAGGTTCAAGCGTTTCTGGCCGAGCGAAGGCCCGCTCGCGTCGTTCGCGGGGCAGCGTCTCGCCCTGACGGTCGCGGTCGTGGTGCTCGCGGCCATCCCGATCGCCGTGGGCACCGCTCCCGTGGGGTTGGTCGCGGGGAAGCCCGCGCCGCGGACCTACCGGGCGACCCGCGACATCCACTACGTCGACGCCTCGGCGAGCCGCATCCTGCGTGCGGAGGCCCGAGCCTCGGTGTCGCCGGTCTACGTCCACGACGCCGAGGCCCCCCCGGTCGCGGCAAGGGACGTGCGCGATCTCTTCACGTCGGTCATGGCGTCGCGCAGGGCCTTCCCGGGCGACGTCGATCGCCAGGAGGCCTGGTTGCGGACGCGTCTGAAGATCGCCGTCTCGGAGCGGTCGCTGCGCACCGCACTCTCGCTGGACGACGCGGGTCTCGACACCGTCTCCCGCGACGCCGAGCAGCTGGTCGGCACGCTCATGTCCCGGCGGATCCGTGCCGCCGATCTCGACGACGCCCGTCTGCAGGCCTCCGAGTACGCGAGCCTCATGCCGCTGCGGCTCGAGGAGCGGGCGCTCGTCGCCGACGTGGCGGGCCGCGCGCTGCGGGTGACTCTCGAGGTCGACGAGGCCGCGACCTCCGAGGCGCGCCGGGCCGCCGAGGCCAAGGTCGCCCCGGTCGTCGTCGCGAAGCAGGCGGGGGAGAACATCGTCGTCCGCGGAGAGGTCGTCACGAGCCAGCAGGTGAAGCTGGTCAGCAGTCTCGGCCGTGTCGAGGCCGGATCCATGGGCGCGCTCGCCGCCGCGGCCCTGCTGATGGCGGGCATGGTGCTGGCCGGGGGCGCGTACCTGCGCCGATTCGAGGACAGGGTGTGGAGGCGCTATCGCGACCTGCTCATCCTCGGCACGCTCGTCGTCGGGATGGCGTACATGACGCGGTTCGTCGTCTGGCTAGCACCCGAGACGCCGCCGTTCCTTCTCCCGGTGCCGCTCACAGCGATGCTCGCGACGCTGCTCGTCAACCATCGTGTCGGCATCGTGGTCGGTATATGCTCCACGGTCGTCGGATCGCTCCTAGGCTTCTCCACCGGAGCCACGCTCGTGGGCGCGCTGATCGTGAGCGTCGTCGCCGTGGTCGCCGTCGCGTCGATGACCGAACGCAGGAGGCTCTTCGTCGCGGGCGGCGCGGTCGCCGTGAGCATGGGCGCGGCCGGCGCGCTCGTCACGGCGGCGTCGGGGGTCGGGCCGCAGGCTTCGATCACCGCGGGCGGGTGGGGTCTCGTGGGAGGACTGCTCTCCTCCGTCCTCGCCTATGGTCTGCTCCCGTTCTTCGAGGTGGTCTTCGGAGTGACGACCGACGTGCGTCTCCTCGAGCTCGCGAATCCCTCGCACCCGCTGCTGAAGCGGCTGATGGTCGAGGCGTCGGGCACCTACAGCCATTCGGTGATGACGGGCAACCTCGCGGAGACGGCGGCCGACGCAATCGGAGCGAACCCGTTGCTCGCCCGGGTGGGGGCCTACTACCACGACATCGGCAAGGTCCGCCGCCCCGGGTTCTTCGTCGAGAACCAGGCGGGCAGCGAGAACCCCCACGACCGCACCTCGCCGACGCTCTCCGCTCTGATCATCACCGCGCACGTCCGTGAGGGCGTCGAACTCGCCCGCGAATACCGCTTGCCCGAGGAGATCGTGGCGATCATCAGACAGCATCACGGCACGTCGCTCGTCTCCTACTTCTGGGACAAGGCGAGTCGCGGGAGTGGCGCGCCGATGCTGGAGGCGGACTTCCGCTACACGGGAGAACCTCCGAGCAGCCGCGAGGCGGCGCTCGTCATGCTCGCGGACAGCGCGGAGGCCGCGGTGCGCAGCATGCGCAACCCGTCGCCGGTGCGCATCGAACAGGCGGTCCGCAAGGTCGTCGACGACAGGCTCGCCGACGGGCAGCTCGCCGAGTCGGGTCTCACGCTCGCCGACATCGAGCGCGTCGTCGCCGTCTATTCGCACCTGCTGGCGAGCGTCCATCACGCTCGCTTGGAGTATCCCGAGCCGGTCCCGACTAGGAGGTCCTGAAGATGCAGGTCAGCGTGACCACCCATCGGGATCCGGAGGTCCTCGACGTCGAGGCGTTCGAGAGGCTCGCGCTCTTCGTCATGGAGCGCGAGGAGGTGCCCGACCTCGCGGAACTCTCCGTCGCACTCGTCGACTCCGAGGAGATGGCCCATCTCAACGAGCGCTACCGTGGAGTCGACGGCCCGACGGACGTCCTGTCGTTCGGCTGCGACGACCCCTGCGCCGCGTCGGGCGGCGAGCCCATCACCCTCGGCGACGTCGTCATCGCGCCCGAGGTCGCCGCCGCGAACGCCATCGAGGCAGGGACCACCGTCGAGGCTGAGCTCGACCTCCTGCTCGTCCACGGCATCCTCCACCTGCTCGGGTACGAGCACGAGTCGGACGAGGACGCCGCGGTCATGCAGTCGCGCGAGGCCGCACTGCTCGATGCGTACCACCTGGCGGGCTAGCGCATGCGCAGCCGGTCGCTGCTCTGGAGCTTCAACTACGCGATCGAGGGGATCGTCTTCACCCTGCGCACGCAGCGCAACATGCGGCTGCACGCGCTCGCGGCGGCCGTCGTCCTCGGCGGGGCGCTCTTCTTCCGCATCACACGGCTCGAGCTCGCGATGGTGCTCTTCGCGATCTCGTGCGTCTTCGTCGCGGAACTCGCGAACACGGCCATCGAGGCGGCCGTCGACGTCGCGACGGACACCTTCGACCCCATGGCGAAGACGGCGAAGGACGTGGCGGCAGGCGCGGTGCTGATCGCGTCGCTCGACGCTGTCGCCGTCGGCTATCTGGTCTTCTTCAAGCGCCTGACGAGCGTGACCACGACGGTCCTCTCCCGGGTACGGGAGGCGCCCTCGCACCTGACGGTCATCGCGCTCGCGCTCACCGCGCTCGCCGTCCTCGTCGGTAAGGCGCTCGGCCGGGAAGGGACGTGGCTGCAAGGCGGATGGCCGTCCGGCCACACCGCCCTCGCCACGGCGGCGGCCGCGGCCGTCGGGTACGCGTCCGGTCGCGCGGACGCGACCGTGCTGGCGCTCTTCATCGCCGCCCTGGTGGCTCAGAGCCGCGTCGAGTCCGAGACACACACCATCCCGCAGGTGATCATCGGGGCGTTGCTGGGCCTGCTGCTGGCGACGATCGTGTTTCAGGTATCCTGGCACTAGGATCGCGGCGTCCGGCTTCGCCGGTAGCGCGACGTCCCGGGAGGTGCCATGACCGCTCTCATCGACCTGGCGGCCTTGGCGCTGACGGCGTTCCTGTGCGCCGCCACGTCGGTGCTCTGCGCCGCGGACGGTGCGAGCGCGCTGCTCACGCGGGCGAGGGCCCATCGCATGGCGGAGGGCGGACGCGAGGGCGCCGTCGCGCTCGAGCGCCTTCTCGAGCGTCCCGGCCGCACCACCGCGGCGGCCGCCGTGTTCACGGCGGTGACGAGCGCTTTCGCCTCCTTGACGTGCGTCATCCTCGTGAGCGACATCTTCCCCGCGGTGCCGTCGCCGGCGACCTTCGGCATCGGTCTCGCGCTGGGCACGTTCGTCGTCTTCTCGTTCGCGGTGACTCTGCCGCGGACGATCGCGGTGCAGAACCCCGAGGACGTCGGTCTCGCGGCCGCCGGCTGGGCGCTCCGTCTCGCCGACGCCGCGCATCCGCTCGTGCGGCTGCTCGGGGTCGCGTGGACTCGCGGGGCACGGCTCGTGCGCGGCGAGGAGTCCGTGGACGACCCGTGGGCGACGTCGGACATCGTGCGCGCCGGCGGCGCTCCGGACGAGGACGCCGCGCGCGACCAGGCGGACGACGACCTCATCGACGCGGTCGCGGCCTTCGCCGAGACGCGGGTGCGCGAGGTGATGGTGCCGCGGACCGACATGCGCTGCCTCGAGGACGACGCCACGGTCGAAGACGCGCTGGCGCTCATCTCGGAGACCGGCTACTCCCGTCTGCCGGTCTTCCACGACACGCTCGACGACATCCGCGGCGTGCTCTACGCCAAGGACCTTCTGCTCGAGGTCGGGAGGGGAGAGCTTCGAAGGGGCGTCGCGGCGGTCGCGCGCGAGGCGCGGTTCGTCCCCGAGACGAAGTCGGTCGAGGAACTCCTCGTCGATATGCGCTCGACGAAGACGCACATCGCGATCGTCGCCGACGAGTACGGGGGAACGGCGGGCCTCGTGACGATCGAGGACCTGATCGAGGAGATCGTCGGGGACATCTTCGACGAGTACGATCGCGATCAGCCGCTCGTCGTCGAGCTCGCGGACGGCAGGTTGAGGGTGGACGCTCGCCTGCCCGTGGACGAGCTGAACGAGCGCTTCGGCACGGCGATCGAGAGTGATGCCGACACGGTGGGCGGTCTCGTGAGCGAGCTGGCCGGACGCATACCCGCACTCGGGGACGGCGTCGAGGTCGAGGGGTTGCGCATCACCGTCGACGACCTGCAAGGTACACGTATACGACAACTCGTCGTCGAGCCGGCCTCTCGGCTGGCGGGCGCGGAAGGAGCCGAGGATGCATAGGATCTCGCCGACAGACCTGACTCTGCTCGCGTTCGCCCGCGAGGTGCAGGAGAAGGCGTACGCGCCGTACTCCGGGTTCCGGGTGGGGGCGGCCGTCTTCGCCGGCGGGGAGATCTACCAGGGAGTCAACGTCGAGAACGCGGCGTACGGGTCGACGATGTGCGCGGAGCGGGCGGCGGCGGCGGCCGCGATCGCCGCGGGCTGCACCGAGATCGATGCGGTCGCGGTCGTCGGGGACTCCGACGCGCCGACCGTGCCGTGCGGAGCGTGCCGCCAGTTCCTCGCGGAGTTCAACCCCGCCATGCGCGTCATCATGGGAGGCAAGACGGATGCGGTGGAGGTCTCCTCTCTGGAGGAGATGCTGCCCGACGCCTTCGTCAGAGGCTACCTCGACCAGGACGACGAGGCGTGACGGGGACGGCAGAGCCGTTCCGCAGCGGCTTCGTCGCCTTCGTCGGGCGCCCGAACGCCGGTAAGTCGACGCTGGTCAACGCCCTCGTGGGCGAGAAGATCGCCATCACGTCTCCCGTGCCGCAGACGACGCGTTCGCGTCTGCGCGGCGTGGTCGACCGGCCGGGCGTCCAGATCGTGCTCGTCGACACGCCGGGTCTGCACAAGCCCGTGGACGCTCTCGGCGCCGGTCTGAACCGCGCTGGGCTCGCCGCTCTGGCCGACGTCGACGTCGCGTGCCTGCTCGTCGACGCGTCCGCGCGCGTGGGCCGGGGGGACGCGTGGGTGGCGAAGCGCGTGGAGTCGGCGAAGGCGCGCAAGGTGCTCGTCATGACGAAGTCCGATCTCACCGACCCCGCGGCGGTGTCGCGCCAGGTCGAGGCCGCCCGCGCCCTCATGTCCTTCGATTCCGTGGCGGTCGTCTCCTCCGTGGCCGACGAGGGGCTCGACGACCTCGTGACCCTGCTCGCGTCGCTCCTTCCCCAGGGTCCGCGGTACTTCCCCGAGGGGATGCGCACGGACCAGCCCCTCGAGGCCGCGATCGCGGAGTTCATCCGCGAGAAGGTCCTCCTGAACACGCGCGACGAGGTGCCGCACGCGGTAGGGGTCATGCTCGAGGAGCTCTCCCACGAGGAGCGGTCGGACCTCTCGCTCGTCTCGGCGACGGTCTTCGTGGAACGCGAGTCGCAGAAGGGTATCCTCGTCGGGAAGGGCGGAGAGATGGTCAAGACCATCGGTACCGAGGCCCGGCGCGACCTCGAGCGGCTCCTTGGGACGCGCGTCCATCTCGACCTGAGGGTCAAGGTGAAGCGCGACTGGCGCCGCGACGAGGGGCAGGTCAGGAGATTCGGCTACGGGGACGGAGGGCGAGGATGAGCGCGACACTGCTGCCCAAGCGGGATGCGTTCGCCGCTGCGATAGACCAGACGCTGCTGTCGCCGACCGCCGGTCCGCGCGAGGGGCGCGAGTGGCTCGCCGCGAACGCAGGGAAGGGCTTCGCCGCGCTGTGCGTCGCACCGTTCCTCGTGCCCGACGCCGCACGCGCGCTGGAGGGGAGCACGACGCGTGTCTGCTCCGTGTGCGGGTTCCCGCTCGGCTTCGCGCAGACCGGTGCGAAGGCGGACGAGGCGCGCAGGCTCGTCGCCGCAGGTTGCGCGGAGGTCGACATGGTCGTCCACATCGGCGCGCTCATCGAGGGCGACGAAGGATACGTGACGGAGGACATCGCGGCGGTCGTCGCCGCGGTGCGTTCCGAGTCCGGCGGGTCCGGGCTCGTGAAGGTCATCCTCGAGACCGGGCACCTGCCCGCGGAAGCGGTCGGACCCGCTACAGCGCTCGCCGCGCGTGCGGGCGCGGCTTTCGTGAAGACGTCGACGGGGTTCGGTCCGCGCGGCGCCTCGGTCGAGGACGTGCGCGCCATGCGTGCGGCGGTCGGACCCGCCGTCGGGGTGAAGGCCGCGGGCGGGATCCGCGACCTGCCGGCGGCGCTCTCCATGCTCTCAGCGGGCGCGGACCGGATAGGGACGTCCGCCGGTCTCTTGCTGCTCGAAGCGCTCGACTCCGGGGACTAGGGGCAGTGGCTCCGTACAGGTTGCGCGCGCTCGTGCTCAAGTACACGAAGCTCGGGGAGACCGACTCAATCGTCACGATGCTGGCCCAGGACGGGCACCAGGTCCGAGCGGTGGCGAAGGGCGCACGCAAGCCCGGGTCGCGCACCGGGGGAAGGCTCCAGCCGTTCGCGGTCGTCGACCTCCTCCTCCATACAGGGCGCAGCCTCGACGTCGTGAGCGAGGTCGAGGTCGTCGAGAGCCGCGAGGCGCTGCGCACGGACCTCGACCGCGCGACCGCCGCGTCGGTCGTCGCGGACCTGCTCGACAAGGCCACCCTCGAGGGCGACGTCCAGGACCGCCTCTACGCTCTCGCCCTGGCGACCCTCGACGCCATGGAGATCGCCGATGCCGCGACTCTCCTCGCGCTCGTCGTCGCCTTCGTCGCGAAGGCGCTCGCGATGCTCGGCTTCAGGCCGCTGCTGTCCGCTTGCGCCGCGTGCGGAGGCGATCCAGGCGACTCGGAGGCGTTCTCGAACGAGGCCGGAGGGGTGCTCTGCGAGGCGTGCTCCCAGCAGGGCGAGGCCGTCGCGCGGGTGTCGGTGCCGGCGCGCGCCGCGCTCGCGACGCTGCTGCAGGCGAGGATGCAGGAGATCGGTGCGATGGAGTTCCCACAGCAGGCGCTGCGGGAGTGCGTCGGCGCTCTGCGCGCCTACGCCGTGTGGCACGTGCCTGCGCGTCTGCGCTCGCTGGAGTACCTCGAGCGACACCCTATCGAAGCGTTTGACCGAGGGGGTGGGGTGGGCTAGCATCCGGACGATGCCACCACTCACCTTCCAGGGGATGATCCTCGCCCTCTCTCAGTACTGGGCCGAGCAGGGGTGCGTCCTGCTGCAGCCGTACGACATCGAGGTGGGTGCGGGGACCTTCCATCCGGCGACGACGCTGCGCGCGCTCGGCCCCGACGCGTGGCGTACCGCGTACGTCCAGCCGTCACGCCGCCCCTCCGACGGCCGCTACGGCGAGAATCCCAACCGGCTCCAGCACTACTACCAGTTCCAGGTCATCCTGAAGCCGTCTCCCGACGACGTCCTCGACCTCTACTTCGGCTCGCTGCGCGCGATGGGCATCGAGCCGGCGCAGCACGACGTCCGCCTCGTCGAAGACGACTGGGAGTCGCCCACGTTGGGCGCCTGGGGCCTGGGCTGGGAGGTCTGGCTCAACGGTATGGAAGTCACGCAGTTCACGTACTTCCAGCAGGTGGGCGGCATCGAATGTCGCCCCGTGCCCGCCGAGATCACGTACGGTCTCGAGCGTCTCGCCATGTACATCCAGGGCGTGGACAGCGTCTACGACATCACCTGGGTCGACGGCGTCACCTATGGCGACGTCTTCCTGCGCAACGAGCGCGAGCAGTCCGCGTACAACTTCGAGATCGCCGACACCACGATGCTGCGCGGTCTCTTCGACTCGTACGAGGGGGAGTCGAAGCGGGCGCTCGCCGCTGGAGCGGTGCTTCCCGCCTACGACTACTGCCTCAAGTGCTCGCATGCGTTCAACCTGCTCGACGCGCGCGGCGCCATCGCGGTCACTGAGCGCGTGACGTTCATCGCCCGCGTCCGTGCTCTCGCGAAGGGGTGCGCCGAGGCGTACGCGGGGCCCGAGGGACTCGCCGGCGGTGATGCCGGGTGAGCCGTGAACTGCTCTTCGAGATAGGCGTCGAGGAGATCCCCTCCGCCGCGCTCTACGACGCGATCGCGCAACTGAAAGCGAGCGCGGAGCGCGCTTTGCGCGAGGCGCGCCTCGGCTTCGGCGAAGTCGAGACGTTCGGCTCCCCGCGCCGTCTGGTGTTGCGCGTGAAGGGACTCGCCGAGGTCCAGGCCGACGAGAACCGTCGCGTGAAGGGGCCGGCCGCTCGCGCGGCGTTCGACGCCGACGGCGCGCCCACGAAGGCGCTGGAGGGTTTCGCGCGCGGGAAAGGCGTGGAGGTCGCGTCTCTCGTGCGCGACACGGACGAGTCCGGCGGCGAGTACATGTTCGCCGTCATCGAGAACACCGGCGCTCCCGCCGCGGAGGTCCTGCCCGCGACGCTCGCGTCTCTCGCGCAGGGACTGGCTTGGCCGAAGTCCCAGCGTTGGGGGAGCGGCTCCGACCGCTTCATCCGTCCGGTGCGGTGGATGCTCGCCCTCTTGGGTGGTGACGTCGTGCCCGTCTCCTTCGCAGGGCTCGTCGCGGGCGGCAGCACCCGCGGGCATCGCTTCCTCGGGCCCGTCGATGCGATCGCCATCGCGGACGCCTCCGAGTACGACACCGCCGCTCGACGGGGCTCTTTCGTGTACGACCAGGCGGAGCGGGCTCGCCTGATCCGCGAGGGCATCGCCGCGGTCGAGGAGTCGCACGGCGTCAAGGCCGTCGTCCCGGAGCGGACGTTCGCCGAGGTGGTCAACCTCGTCGAGTGGCCGACCGCCGCTCTCGGCAGGTTCGACGAGTCGTTCCTATCACTTCCGCGCGAGGTCATCGAGACCGCGATGACGAAGCACCAGCGTTACTTCCCTGTGGAGGACGCGGCCGGGTCGCTCACGAACGGCTTCGTCGTCGTCCACAACGGGGACCCGGCGCGCACGGAGCAGATCGTCGCCGGTCACGAGCGCGTCATCCGTGCCCGCCTCGCCGACGCTGCGTTCTTCTACCGCGAGGACCTCTCCTCGAGCATGGAGGACTGGGTCGGCGGCCTCGGCGTCATCACCTTCCACGAGAAGCTCGGGACCCTGGCCGCGAAGACGGCCAGGGTCGAGCGTCTCGTCGCGCGGCTCGCGGATGCCCACGGCGCGGATCCGGGCGCCGCGGCCGAGGCGGGCCGAGCGGCCCACCTGGCGAAGGCGGATCTCGTGAGCCACGTGGTCATCGAGTTCCCGTTGCTGCAGGGCGTGATGGGAAGCTACTACGCGCTCGCCTCGAACGAGGGGCCGGCTGTCGCACGGGCCATCACCGAGCACTATCAGCCGCGGTTCGCCGGAGACGTGCTTCCCTCCAGCGTGGCCGGGATGCTCGTCTCCGCCGCGGACAAACTCGACACGATCGCGGGCATCTTCGCGGTCGGGCAGGCGCCGACCGGTTCGGCGGACCCGTACGCGCTGCGCCGCGCCGCGATCGGCGTGCTGGCGATGATCCTCGACGGCGGGTTGCGCCTCACGCTCGACACCGCGGTCGAAGCGGCTCTCGAAGGATACGAGGGTATCGCGGGTCCCGGCACCGACACGGCCGTGCGCGTCTTCGTCAAAGGCCGCCTCGAGGTGATGCTGCGCGACCGCGGGCTCGCGCACGACGTCGTCGCCGCGGTGATGGCGGTGCGGCCGGAAGACCCTGCGGACGTGCTCGCGCGGGCGAAGGCGCTCGAGGCGCTGCGCTCGACCGACGTCGGCAGGGACCTGCTGGTCGCCTGCAAACGCGCGACGAACCTCGCCGACCGTCGAGAGGGCGACGTTCCCGATCCCGGGCTCATGGGGCCGGTGGAGTCCGCACTGTTCGATGCGGTGACCTCCGCCGAGGCGCAGGTCCACACCCTGGTGGCTACGAGGCGCTACGACGACGCGGTCGGGCTGCTCGCGGGTCTTCGCGGCCCGGTCGACGCGTTCTTCGACGGCGTGCTCGTGATGGACGAGGACGCTGCGGTGCGCGCCAACCGCCTGCGACTCCTCAATCGCGTCGCCGACCTCTTCGCCGGCTTCGCCGATCTCGCACAGCTCGAGGGGTAGTCCCGGGATGCCGGTCGCGGCCCTGACGGTCTACATCCTCTCGGATTCGCTCGGAGAGACCGCGGACCAGGTGGCGAAGGCAGCGCTCTCGCAGTTCCCTTCGGACACCTTCCACGTCGTGCGTCTCCCGAAGATCACCACGCGCGGACAGCTCCAGGGCGTCGTCCATGGGGCGTGCGGTCGCGCGTGCATCATCTTCTACACGCTCGCCGCGCCGCGCCTGCGTGACGAGATGGCCGCGATATCGCGCGAGATGGACATCACCGCAGTCGACATCCTCGGTCCCTGCATCGCCGCTCTGGGCGATGCGAGCGGAGAGGAGCCGGCGTGGGAGGCGGGCGTCATCCGGAAGACGGACCGCGGGTACTTCGAGCGCGTGGAAGCGCTCGAGTTCGCGGTCAAGCACGACGACGGCCGAGGCGGCGAGGAACTGGAGCAGGCCGAGATCGTGCTCGTCGGCGTCTCGCGCACATCGAAGACGCCGCTGTCGATGTACCTCGCGTTCAAGGGGTACAGGGTCTCGAACGTCCCTCTGGTCCCCGGTGTGGACCCGCCGCGCCAGTTGTACGAGATCGATCCGCGGCGCATCTTCGGTCTCGTCGCCTCGGGCGAACTGCTCGTCAGGATCCGCCGGCAGCGGATCGCGGACCTCGGCGCCTACGCGGGCAGCTACTACGACCGCGAGGCCGTCGAGCAGGAGATAGAGGATGCGCGCGCCGTCATGCGACGGCTGGGGTGCATCGTCGTGTCGACCGAAGGGCGCGCCATCGAGGAGACCGCTCAGGACATCCTCCGGCACTTCCTCGCGTCGGGCGTGGAGGGATGACGTCGTTCATGTAGGATATGCGTGCACCGGCACGGTGCGCGACGGTCTAGCGAACGAAGGGGAGGGGCTGTGTCGGACCTGAAGCGCGTCTATGCCTTCGAAGAGGGCGACGCCTCCATGAAGTACGTCCTCGGTGGAAAGGGAGCCAACCTCGCCGAGATGACGCGGCTGGGGCTACCGGTACCCCCCGGCTTCACGATCACATGCCAGACGTGCGCCGAGTACAACGCGGCGGGTGGACGTTTCCCTGACGGGCTGACCGACGACATCCTGTCGTCACTGGCCGCGCTCGAGGCGAAGATGGGCAAGCGGCTCGGGGACGCGTCGGACCCGCTGCTTGTGTCGGTCCGCTCCGGTGCTGCGTTCTCGATGCCGGGGATGATGGACACCATCCTGAACCTCGGGCTCAACGACGCCTCCGTCGAGGGCATCATCGCCCAGACCGGCGACGCGCGGTTCGCGTGGGACAGCTACCGCCGGTTCGTGCAGATGTTCAGCAAGGTGGTGCTCGAGATCCCGGGAGACCTCTTCGAGAACGCGATCACGTCTCTGAAGCAGTCCCGCGGCGTGCGCAACGACACCGATCTCTCCGCCGACGACCTGAAGGGGCTCGTGGGCGCGTTCAAGCGCATCGTCGAGGAGCACGGCGACGCCGACGGCTTCCCGCAGGACACCCGGCAGCAGCTCATGCTCGCGATCGAGGCCGTCTTCCGCAGTTGGATGAACGACCGCGCGATCCTCTATCGCAAGATGCATCGCATCGACGAGGCCCTCGGCACGGCGGTGAACGTCCAGTCGATGGTCTTCGGGAACAAGGGCGACACGTCCGCGACCGGAGTGGCGTTCACTCGCGACCCGGCGACGGGCGAACGCGTCTTCTACGGCGACTTCCTCACGAACGCGCAGGGCGAGGACGTCGTCGCCGGTATCCGTAACACGAGCCCGATCGCCGAGCTCAAGGACGTCCTGCCCGAGGCCGGCGGGCAACTCGAGGACGTCTTCCGTCTGCTCGAGAACCACTACCGCGACATGTGCGACATCGAGTTCACGATCGAGCTGGGCAAGTTGTGGATGCTGCAGACACGCGTGGGGAAGCGCACCGCGCGCTCCGCGCTCCGTATCGCCGCGGACATGGTCGCGGAAGGCCTCATCAGCAAGGAAGAAGCGGTGATGAGGGTCGATCCCGAGCAGCTCGACCAGCTGCTGCACCCGCAGTTCGATCCGGACGCGTCCTACGACGTCATCGCGAAGGGCCTCAACGCGAGCCCCGGTGCCGCCGTGGGCGGGATCGTCTTCTCGGCCGCCGACGCGGTGCGTGCGACCGAGCAGGGACAGAAGGTCATCCTCGTGCGCTGGGAGACGACCCCCGACGACCTTCACGGGATGGTCGCCGCGCAGGGCATCCTCACCAGCCATGGCGGGAAGACGAGCCATGCGGCGGTCGTCGCGCGCGGCATGGGCAAGCCCTGCGTGTGCGGCGCCGAGGCGCTGCGCATCGACGCCGCGGCGAAGGTCCTGCGCATCGGCGAGAAGGAGCTGCGCGAAGGCGAGGTCATCTCGATCGACGGCACGACGGGCATCGTGGTCGAGGGGTCGGTCGAGCTCATCGAACCGAAGGTCTCCGAGGAGTTCGGCACCGTGCTGGCGTGGGCCGACGAAGCCCGCACGATGGGAGTGCGCGCGAACGCGGACACGCCGGACGACGCCATCCTCGGCCGGAAGTTCGGCGCCGAGGGCATCGGACTGTGCCGCACGGAGCACATGTTCCTCGGTGACCGGAAGGGGATAGTGCAGGACATGATCCTCGCCGAGGACGAGGCCGAACGCGCGGCTCCGCTGGCGAAGCTGCTCAGCGTCCAGCGCGAGGACTACATGGGCATCTTCGAGGCGATGGACGGACTTCCCGTCACCGTGCGCCTGCTCGATCCTCCGCTGCACGAGTTCCTCGACGACCCGCGCGACCTGGCGATCGCCATCACGCGACTCGAGTGCCAGGGTGCCGACGCGGCGACGCTCGCGCCGAAGCGCAAGCTGTTGGCGCTCATCGACTCGATGCACGAGATGAATCCGATGCTCGGGCTGCGCGGATGCCGGCTCGGGATCGTGTACCCGGAGATCTACGGCATGCAGGTCCGCGCGATCGCCGAGGCGGCGTGCGCACTCAAGAAGGCCGGCAAGGACCCGAGGCCGGAGATCATGATCCCTCTGGTCTCGGTCGTCACCGAGCTCGAGATGCTGCGCGCCGAGTCGGAGGTGATCGTCGCGGAGGTCCAGGCGGCGGAGAGTTGTGTCTTCACGATCCCCATCGGGACGATGATCGAGCTCCCGCGCGCCGCGGTGACCGCCGACGAGATAGGCAAGGTCGCCGATTTCTTCTCGTTCGGCACCAACGATCTCACTCAGACCGTCTTCGGGTTCTCCCGCGACGACATCGAGTCGAAGTTCCTTCCGCGCTATCTCGAGCGGAAGGTGCTCGCGCGCAACCCGTTCGAGACCATCGACTCGGGAGTCGCGCAGATGGTGGCGATGGCGTGCGAGAAGGGCCGCTCCGTCAACCCCAAGATCAAGCTGGGTGTGTGCGGCGAGCACGGAGGCGACCCGGACAGCGTGAAGCTGTTCCACGGCATCGGGCTCACGTACGTGTCGTGTTCGCCATACCGGGTTCCGCTCGCGCGTCTGGCTGCCGCGCAGGCGGCGCTCGCACAGAAGACTCAGGTCTCGGATAACCGTTAGGCACAGGTCGCAGGGCGGCGAGGGGGGAGGGCGCGCACATGGCAGGCAAGACGCGGCTGTATCAGCCCGCGCGCTCGCCTCTCATCCAGGGTCATTCGAAGACCGAACGCTCCCTGTGGCAGTCGTGGTTCGGTGGGACGACGCTCGCGTGCGTCGCGAGCGGCTTGGTGATCCAGGTACTCGGCGGGAGCGTCACGTCGCCCGAGGCCCTGCGCTCGACGGACCTCGGAGTCGTCCTGGGCGCGGCGCTCGGTGCGTATGCGGGGGCGATCATCGCTCGTGCGTGGGGGTTCCGGGTCAGATGGGGGATCGCGACCGCCTTCGGCCTCGTCGGCGTGGCTATCGCCGCGGCGGTCCTGCGGAACCTCTGGTGAGCGCTCTCATCCTGACACGCGAGGCCGCGGAGGCGCAGGAACACGAGCGTCTTGCGCCGCAGGCCGCGTTCTCCGATGCGAGCCGGGGTCGCGACACGCCGCTCGAGCCCGATCCTCTGCGCACCGAGTTCCAGCGCGACCGCGACCGCATCCTGCACTGCAAGGCCTTCCGGCGCCTCTCCCACAAGACGCAGGTCTTCCTCGCTCCCGAGGGCGACCATTACCGGACGCGCCTCACGCATACCCTGGAGGTCGCGCAGATCGCGCGGTCGATCGCCCGCGCGTTGCGACTGAACGAGGACCTCGCGGAGGCCATCGCGCTCGGCCACGACCTCGGGCACACGCCTTTCGGGCATATCGGCGAGGACGCGCTGTCGGAGAAGCTCGCGGCGGTCGCCGCCAAGTATCCGGGGACCGTCCACCCCTACCGTCACAACGAGCAGTCGCTACGTATCGTCGAACGGCTCGAGTACGGCGGCAAAGGCCTGAACCTGACATGGGAGGTGCGCGACGGCATCGCGCGCCACACCGGCAAGGAACGCGCGTCGACCCTCGAAGGTCGCGTCGTCGCCACGGCGGACCGGATCGCGTACGTGAACCACGACATCGACGACGCGATGCGCGCGGGTGTCCTGGCCGAGGCGGACCTCCCGGAGGCGCCCACGGATGTCCTCGGCCACACGCACGGCGCGCGGATCACGACGATGGTGCGCGACATGGTCGACGCCAGCGCCGATCTCGAGGACATCCGGATGACGCCGCGCGTCTGGGACGCGATGATGGAGCTGCGGGCGTTCCTCTTCGACCATGTCTACCTGGGCTCCGAGGCGAAGGTCGAGGAGCCGAAGGCGTTCGGTCTGGTCGCGTCTCTCTTCGACCACTACATGGCGCACCCCGAGGACCTGCCCGAGGAGCACCGGGCGGCCTCCGACGACGAACTGCCGCTCCGAGTCACGGACTACATCGCGGGCATGACCGACCGCTTCGCCATACGATGCCACGAGCGGTTCTTCCTGCCGAAGAGCTGGATGGTCTAGCCGGCCCGGTCTCGATTGCCGTGCGTTGGCCGTTCCGCTATCTTTTGCCAAGATGTGCGTGCCCGACGGCGCGCTTGCACGTTCGTCCGAGCCGGAAGCCGGCCTGACGGGGGCTTCGGGAAGAAGGAGGGGTCAGTTGATCTACGTCTGGATCGCCATGTTGTGCGCGCTGGCAGGCTTGGGGACCGCGGCCTACTACGCGTTCTGGGTCCTCAAGCAGGATCCGGGGTCGGCGCTCATGCAGAAGATCTCGAAGCACATCCAGGAGGGCGCGATCGCATTCCTCACCCGTGAGTACCGTGCGATAGCCATCGTGCTTGTTGTGGTCGCTGTCGCGATGGCCGTCTTCCTGCGCGCGAGCGGCGGCATCGTCATGTCGATCGCGTACCTGGTCGGTGCGATCTTCTCCGGTACCGCGGGCTTCATCGGTCTGACCATCGCGACGCGGGCGAACTCCCGCACCACCCATGCAGCCACCAAGAGCATGCCCAAGGCGCTCGAGGTCGCGTTCCGCGGGGGCGCCGTCATGGGCCTGACCGTGGCCGGCCTCGGACTGCTCGGCGTGTCGCTGTGCTTCCTCGTGCTCCTGTTCGCGACGGGCCTGGTCAAGGACCTCGAGATCGTCAAGGGTGCGGCGTGGAGCATATTCGGTCTCTCCATCCCGGCCGAGATCGTCTTCTCGGACATCATCCCGGGCTTCGGCCTGGGCGCCTCCACCATCGCGCTGTTCGCGCGTGTCGGCGGCGGCATCTATACGAAGGCCGCCGACGTGGGCGCCGATCTGGTCGGCAAGGTCGAGGCGGGTATCCCCGAGGACGATCCCCGCAACCCGGCCGTCATCGCGGACAACGTCGGTGACAACGTCGGTGACGTCGCCGGCATGGGCGCGGACCTCTACGAGTCCTACGTCGGCGCCATCGTCGCGCCGCTCGCGCTCGGTTCCTTGCTGCTCGGCTTCCGCGGAGCGCTGCTGCCGGTGCTCATCGCCGCCGTCGGCATGATCTGCTCCGCCGTGGCCACCGCGTTCGTCCGCGGCAAGGAGGGCGGACACCCCGGCCGCTCGCTGTCCGTGGGTACGTACGCCGCCGCGATCCTCACACTCATCGCGTGCTACTTCCTAGTGATGTGGCTCGTCCCGGCCGGCACCACGTTCGCAGACAAGGCCGTCGTGGCTCCGCTCGGCTTCTTCGTGGCCATCTTCGTCGGCCTCGCCGCCGGCATGGCCATCGGCCAGGCGTCCGAGATCTACACCTCCGACGCCTATGGGGCGGTCAAGAAGATCGCCGATGCCGCCAACACCGGCCCGGCCACGACGATCCTGGCCGGGATCGCGACGGGCATGCAGTCGACCGCGGTGTCGATCGTCTTCCTCGTCATCGCCATGGGTGTGAGCTACTGGGCCGGCGAGTGGGCCATGCCCGCCGGCGGCGGCATCTTCGCCGTCGGCCTCTCCGCCATCGGCATGCTGGCCACCACCGGCATCGTCGTCGCCGTGGACGCGTACGGGCCCATCGCCGACAACGCCGGCGGCATCTCCGAGATGAGCCACCAGGGCCCCGAGGTCCGCGCCATCACGGACTCGCTCGACTCGGTCGGCAACACCACCGCCGCCATCGCGAAGGGCTTCGCCATCGCCTCGGCCGCGGTCACCGCACTCGCGTACTTCCAGCTCTACGCCACGAAGGTCGGTCTCGCGGATATCGACATCCTGCAGAGCAAAGTCATCATCGGCCTGTTCGTCGGCGGCATGTTCCCGTTCCTGTTCTCGTCGCTGGCGATCAACGCCGTCGGCCGCGCCGCTCAGGCAATGATCGAGGAGGTCCGTCGCCAGTTCCGTGAGATCACAGGGCTGCGCGAGGGCGCCGAGGGCGTCGAAGGCGAGTACGGCAAGTGCGTCGACATCGCCACCAGTGCCGCCCTGCGAGAGATGATCCTGCCGGCGTCCCTGTCGGTAGCGCTCCCGATCCTGATCGGCCTATGGAGCAAGAGCGCGCTCGGCGGCTTCCTCGCCGGCTCGCTCGTCGTCGGATTCCTGCTCGCCATCTTCATGGCGAACTCCGGCGGCGCGTGGGACAACGCCAAGAAGTACATCGAGGGTGGCGCGCACGGAGGAAAGGGCTCCGAGGCGCACAAGGCGGCCGTCGTGGGCGATACCGTGGGCGATCCCTTCAAGGACACCGCGGGCCCGTCGATGAACATCCTCATCAAGGTCATGTCGGTCATCGCCGTGGTGTTCGCTCCGCTGTTCACCCGGATGTAGAGTCGCACATTCCTGAGCCGGTACCCGTCAGGGTGTCGGTCCGAACGGGTAACATGCTCCCGGGCGCCGCGATCATAAGCGGCGTCCGGGAGCGTCCGTCTGGCATGCACGAGGGGAGGTCGAGTGGGGCGGATCCCGGACGACGATGTCGTCAAGGTGCGCGACGCGACCGACCTTCCGGCACTGATCGCGGAGTCCGTGGTCCTGAAGAAGCGCGGACGCCTGCTCTGGGGCAACTGCCCCTTCCACCAGGAGAAGACGCCGTCGTTCAAGGTCGACCCCGCCACGCAGTTGTGGCACTGCTTCGGGTGCGGCCGCGGCGGGGACGCCATCGGGTTCGTCATGGAGGGGGAGGGTCTCGACTTCCCCGACGCCGTGCGGCGTCTGGCCGATCGCGCCCGCATCGAGATACGCGAGGAAGGCGGCGGCGGGCTTCCCGCCGGGCACAAGGAGCGGCTGCTGGCCGCGCTCGACGCGGCCGCGGACCACTACCACCGGCTTCTGGTCTCTTCGAAGGACGCGGCCGCCACGTCGGCCCGCGCCTACCTGAAGGGCCGCGGTTTCGGTCTCGATGTCGCCAAAGGGCACCGTCTCGGCTTCGCTCCGCGCGGACGCGACTCGCTGGCCGATGCTCTGCTCGCGAAGGGATTCACGCGCGAGGAACTCGTGGAGGCGAACCTCGCCCTCGCCGACGAGGGCGGGCGGCTCAAGGACCGGTTCTTCGACAGGATCATGTTCCCGATCGTCGATCTCTCCGGCCGCGTCGTCGGTTTCGGCGGACGCGTGCTGGGCGACGGGGTGCCGAAGTATCTGAACAGCGCGGACACGCCGGTGTTCCACAAGGCGGCGAACCTCTACGGCATCCACGAGGCCAAGAACCACATCGTACGCACGGGCACGGCCATCGTGGTCGAGGGGTACACGGACGTGATCGCCCTGCACGAGGCGGGGGTATGCAACGCCGTGGCGACACTGGGGACGGCGCTCGGGGAGCGTCACGTCCGCCTCCTCTCCCGTTTCGCGAAGCGTGTGGTCTACCTGTTCGACGGGGACGAGGCGGGATTGCGCGCCGCGGACCGCGCATCCGAGTTCCTCGACTGGCAGGCGACTCCCGAGGCGGGCGCCGCGCGGGTGGACCTGCTCGTCGCGGTGATCCCGGAAGGCCGCGATCCCGCCGACCTCGTCGCCGCGGAGGGCGTGGAGGGGGTGGAGCGGGTCGTCACGGACGCGCTGCCACTCGTGCGGTTCGTCCTCGACCGGCGCCTCGATGCGCACGATCTGTCGTCGCCCGAGGGGCGCTCGCGCGCGCTGGCGGACGCAGTCGCCGCGCTCGTCCCTCTCGGCGACTCCGTCCTCGCGCACGACTACGTGAACTACATCGCGGGTCGGCTGCTGGTCGACTATGCGACGGTACAGCGTGCGCTTCACGGCGTGCGGTCGCCACGCGCGGCGGTCGCGCACTCGGCGGCGGACGAGTCGTCGGGACCCGTCATCATCCCGCCCTCGGGTCCCGAGGGCCGTGCCGAGCGCGAGGTCCTGCGCCTGCTGGCCGTGCATCAGTCGTTGCGCGCTCAGGCACGAGATTCGCTATCGGTGGCGCTGTTCATCGATCCGCTGCATGCGCGCTTGTTCGAGGCCGTTCTCGGCGCGGGCACGGCCGTGGGGGCTCCTTTCGCGGATGCCGTCTGCCGGAGCGTTCCGGAGGCTGCGGGCATCCTCAGCGCATGGTTGGTGGACGAGCGTGAGGACGAGGCGATAGAATCCGCTTTCCGCGACGTGGCGGACCGAATAAAGGGATTCGACCTCGAGCGGCGCATATCCGTTCTGAAGGGCCGCATCCGATCTCTCGACCCCGCGAAGGATGCGAAGGAGATAGACGACACGTTCAGGCAGGTGGCGGCGTTGACGCGGGAAGCGAAGACGCGACGTCGCGATACGGGCACCGGAACCGACGGAGAGGCGTGACCTACACGTGAGTCCACAGTCCCCCAAGCGCGCGAAGGCCTCGGCCGAGAAGTCAGCACCCGAACTCGAGCTGGCTGAGGTCAAGACACTCCTGAAGATCGGGAAGAAGAGCGGCACTCTCACGGAAGACGAGATCCAGGGCGCGCTCGGCGACATGGACCTCTCCACCGAGCAGGTCGAGAACGTCTATGCGCTGTTCGAGCGGACCGGCATCGGCGTGGTCGAGACACCGGACGCCACCGTGGGCACGGACGATCCCGAACTCCTGCTGCCCGACGTCGAGCCCGTCCTCGAAGCGGTCGAAGAAGAGGTTCCCGACCTCGCGCTGGTGATCCCGAAGCCGACCGCGAAGGCGAAGAAGGCGAAGAAGAAGCGTGCGGATGCTCACACCCTGGCGCCTCTGACGGGCGATCCGGTCCGCATGTACCTGAAGGAGATCGGCAAGGTGCCGCTGCTCACCGCGCGCCAAGAGGTCGACCTCGCGATGAAGATCGAGGCGGGGCTCGAGGCCGCGGCGAAACTCGACGAGCTTCGCGCCAAGAGCGGGAAGATCGAGCGCGCCGAGGAGCGCCGGCTCACCAGGATCGAGAACACGGGCTTGCACGCGAAGAAGCTCCTGGTCGAGGCGAACCTGAGGCTCGTCGTCTCGATCGCCAAGCGCTACGTCGGTCGCGGGATGCTCTTCCTCGATCTCATCCAAGAAGGCAATCTCGGCCTCATCCGCGCGGTCGAGAAGTTCGACTACGCGAAGGGCTTCAAGTTCTCCACCTACGCCACCTGGTGGATCCGTCAGGCCATCACCCGCGCGATCGCGGACCAGGCGCGCACGATCCGCATCCCCGTGCACATGGTCGAGACCATCAACAAGTTGATCCGCGTGCAGCGCCAGCTCCTGCAGGAGCTCGGTCGGGAGCCGACCCCGGACGAGATCGGCGAGAAGATGGAGATGACCGCCGAGCGCGTGCGCGAGATCCTCAAGATCTCGCAGGAGCCCGTCTCGCTGGAGACGCCGATCGGCGAGGAGGAGGACAGCCAGCTCGGCGACTTCATCGAGGACGGCGACGCGATCGTCCCGCCCGACGCGGCATCCTTCTCCATGCTGCAGGAGCAGCTCTCGAAGGTCCTCGACAGCCTCTCGGATCGCGAGCGCAAGGTCATCGAGCTGAGGTTCGGGCTGATCGACGGCCATCCTCGGACGCTCGAAGAGGTCGGCCGCGAGTTCGGGGTGACCCGGGAACGCATCAGGCAGATCGAGTCGAAGACGCTGTGCAAGCTGCGCCACCCATCGCGATCGGGCCGCCTGAAGGACTACCTGGAGTAGACCCCGGTCACGACGAGTGCATCGGCCCTTTGTGATCGTCGAGTGCCATCTGCAGCTTGGTCATGACGACCCCGGGCGGCGACGGCTTGAAGACGATGTCGTCGACGCGCAAGGCTCGTGCCTGCGCACGGGCTTCCGGGGTGTCGAACGCGGTATGCAGGACGACGGGGATATCGTGACCGCGTTTGCGGATCTCGTCGACGAGCGTGAATCCGTCCATCAGGGGCATGCGCACGTCGGCGAGCATGACGTCGGGAAGTTGTCGGCCGATGACCTCGAGGGCGGACACCCCGTCGGTCGCGCAGACGACCTCGTATCCGTTGGATTCCAGGTAGAGCTGGTAGACGTCGAGTATCCCCAGGTCGTCGTCGACGAGCAGCACTAGCGGCATCCGTCCCCCATTCGCAGTTCAGCGGTCCGCGCAGGCCGATGCCGGGTCCTCGCGGTCTTGAAGGAAGAGCACGAAGCCGCCCGTTCCGCCGGTGGCGCCGGCGAAACGGGCTCCGGAGAGACAGAAACGACCGGTGGAGCCGTCACCGCGTTCGAGTACCACGTCCGCGGCGGCGACCCTCTCACCGGAGCGCAGCCTTTCCAAGAGGGCGGCGCGGTCGTTCTCGCCCTCCGAGGGAACCGAGGGATCGGGTCCGCCGACGGCGACGTCTCCCGCGAAACCCAACACCCTCTCCGCAGCGGGGTTCCAGAAGGTGACGTTGCCGCCGTCGTCGAGGACGACGACGGCGACAGGTGCGGCGAGTACGACCGCATCTAGGTTGGTGAGCAGGTCGGCCCTCACAGCAACCGACGCGTTGAGCTGGTCGATCAGCGTGTTCTTCACTTCGATCTCGTCGCTGAGGACCTCCATGGCGCGCCTGAGGTCGCGGTTGCTTCTCTTGAGGTCGAGGACCTTCGTCTCCAGCTTCGCCACGAGCCGCTGGCTGTATTCCTTGAGAACCTCGTCCTCGCGTCGGGTCTCGGGCCGGCGGGTCTCGGCCTCACCGGCGATGTGGAGCTCCATCAGCCGGGAGATCTGGTCGAGCAGCGCCTGTGGCTCCTGGGGCTTCCGTAGGAAGAGGTCGGCTCCGATGCTGCCTGCGAACCTCTCGTCCGCGGGTTCGGTGTACGTGGCGGTGTAGAAGACGACCGGTATGTTCCGGAGGACGGGGTCGGACTTCCATTCGCGGCAGAGCTGATAGCCGTCCATGCGGGGCATGAGGATGTCGGTGATGAGGAGGTCGGGGGGATCGGCGCGGGCGTGCTCGAGCGCGGTCACTCCGTCGGAAGCGGACACGACGGTATGGCCCTGCGACTCGAGGACAGACACGACGAAGTAGAGGCCCGCTTCGTCATCATCGGCGACGAGCACTCGCACGGGGTTCCCCTTTCCGGCAGAGAGGCGTGGAGCCCACATTACCAGGGATACCCAGCATCGCATGGTACGAAACGCGGATCGCCTCCCGAGGGAGGCGATCCGGAGTGGTCTTATGGCTCCTCGGGTAGGACTCGAACCTACAACCCTCCGGTTAACAGCCGGATGCTCTACCGATTGAGCTACCGAGGAGTATCGCGCACCGCCCGAACGGGGGGCGACACGTCGGCTGATTATACGGAACGACGTGGGGTGTCGCAAGGCTGCGCGTTGCCTCAGAAAGAATGTACTCGAAACCGATTCGATGCCTCAGAAGAAAAGGTACTCGAACCGGCCCACGCCGGATCGACCGGCGAAGGGCCACGAGGATGCCGCTTTCGATGCCAGAGAAG
>JBAZZO010000019.1 GCA_041658765.1 Coriobacteriia bacterium
CAAGCTTCTGACCAGCGGGAATACGGACGCCTAGATACACGCCGTTTCTGCGCATGATCGCTCGTCTTCGCAGCTTAGACCCATCAAACGCGGACTATTCGCGGGAGTTAGCTGCGGAACCCAGGTAGGTGCGCCACCACGAACGGCGCCGGCATGATCTCGAAGCCGATGACGCGCTCCATCGCGGCGCGCTTCACGTCCTGGCGGGTGAGAGCATCCGCACCCTTCGCCTGCAGCGTCTCGTCGATCTTGCGCAGCACTTCCACCAGATAAGCGCCGGTGCCGCAGCACGGATCGAGCACGACCACGTTGGGGTCGGCCAGACCGTCGGCGATGCCCAGCTCCTCACGCAGCGCCCAGTCCACGCGAGCAACCATGTACTTGACGACCTCGTCGGGCGTGTACCAGACGCCGAGCTCCTTGCGCAGCTGCGGGTCGAACGCCTCGAGGAACGGCTCGTAGAAGTACTGCACCGCGTGGTCTTCGCGGAATCGCCGGAAGAACTCGGCGCGGTCGACGCGCCACAGGACCACCTCGGCCCATTCGAGCACCTCTGCGATGCCTAGCGCACCGAGCTGGCGCACGTCGGCGAACTGGCGGAAGAGCTCGTAGACCATCGGCACGTGCAAGGTGGCGGTGGCTGTCTCCCACTGGAATCGCTGGTCCCACGGGATCTCGATAGTGTGGTCGCGGTCGCGCGCCCAGAGCACCCAGCTCGCGAACATGCCGTAGAACAGCGTCTGCACGAGCGTCGAGCGGAAGAAGTGGTCGCCCTTCTCGCCCTCGAACTTCAAGCCTAGCGCGTCTTCCAGCTGGGCGCGGAGCGCGTCGAGCGCGGGCAGGTCGTGTTTCTGCTCCAGGCGCAGACGCGCGGTGCGTGCGTAACTCGCGAGGAACCACGCGACATCCTTTGGGTCGGACAGCGGCGCGTTGTGCAGCATCACGCGGGTGAGGAACTCGGTGAGGCCCTCGCCCGCGGCCGTCGCGAACTTGCGCGGTTCCTCGACCCTCGCCCAGAATCCTGCCTCTGTTTCTGCAAGCTGGCAGGACTCGAGTGTGCGCGTGCCTCCGCCGGGGGCCCTGCCCACCAGAACGAAGTCGCGCAGGTTGGTGACGAGCACGAGACCGTATCGCTCGACGTAGCGGACGACCTGCTCGGAGGCGGCGATGGCGAACACGTCGTCGCCGGTGCCTTTGACCTCGATCGCGCCACGCGCGGGAAGCTGACCGGCCAGCGGATCGGCGCTACCCTCGACGAGCTTCCACTGCGTCGCGGTGAACAGCCCGCCGTCCGGATTGCCGGCGCCGGTGTTGCGCAGCTGCATGAACGCGCGGACCTTGGGCTTGAGCTTCTTGCCGATCTCGTTCAGCAGGTTGCTGATCGCCGGGTAGTACGAGACCTCGGCGACGGCGCCGCCCATCGCGCGGATATCCCGCAACTCGCTGAAGTACGCCTCGACCGGTTCGCGCACGCGCTCCCCCCCGACCTAGAGAACCTCCTACGAGGATACCAGGTGGGTTTGACAAAGGCTGGTGCGAAGGCCTCTGCAGCAATGCCGCCATTGACCGCCATTCACTTTTAGGTTTACTCTGCGAATACCTAGGGGATGGTTCGGGACATATGGACTTGGCGCCGTACAGCGACCGGCAGTCGCCCAACAAGATCTGGTTTCTGCGACGAGATCGGGGCGACTGTGCGATCGAGACGTTTCTCGCGGAACTGGATGACCGGACCTTGACGGCGACTGTGCAGCTCTTCGACCGAACCGAGCTGGCAGGCCCTCCGCACAACGTTGAGAAGTTCCGTCATCTGCGAGGAGACGTACATGAGTTCAAGATCCATCGAGCCGTCGCTGTGCGCTATCTCGCGTTCGGCGCGAACATCGGGTGGGTGATCGTACTCGCGCTGCGCAAGCCGAAGATAGCGGCGCTCCAGCGCGCGATCGCAGAGGTGCAGAGGGTGCACGACGAATACGAAGGAGCCGGATCATGAGCGGCGAAGAGCACGGCCACGAGGGACTCGGGCGGCGAATGGCTGGCCTGCGAGACACCGCCGACTATCGGGCCGAGCAGGTGATCGACAGCGTCACTGAAGCCATCGTGGACCGGATGCTAGAGCTGGGCCTGAACCGGACGGAACTGGCGAATCTTCTCGGCGTCTCTCCTGCGCGGATCACGAACCTCCTGCGCGGCGCCAACAATTTCACCGTACGGACACTGATCGATGTGTCGGTAGCCCTTGATTGCAGCCTGATGATCGCGCTCGTCCCGCACGAGGCTGGCCGCTCGGTGGTCGCAGCCGAGTCACGCGCTGCCTACCGGACGACCCGTCCGAGACACCCCTATGTCTCCAGAGATGACGAGATACGGGAGCACCTGGTTTCGGGAAAGCTGAAGGTCGACGGCGGGCGAGTCTACATGCGCCACGAGAGTGACCAGACGTACCGAGTCGCTCGATTCCGGAAGACAGGAGCCCATTCGGCCAAAGAGAAGACGGACGTCGGCCGTCGAGCGTACTACCGCGATCGGATCATCGCTGTCGCTAGGGAGATGAAGGATCCTCGGTGAATCGCCGCACAGCAGGATAGCAAGCACATCGCCCGATATTGGCTGATTGACTTTCAATATTGACAGGTCTACTTTCGATACATGAAACCGACCCACAGCATCGAATCCATCCTGGGCTCGCGAAGCCGTGTGGCTGTCTTGCGCGTCCTGGTCGGCGTGACCATACCCCTCAACACCTCGCAGATCGCGGCTCACGCCCGCCTGACGCGCCCCGCCGTGGCATCGGTGCTCGAGGATCTTGCAGCCGGGGGGATCGTTCGCAGCAGTCCGGCCGGCAGGGCGAACGTCCACCAGCTGGAACGTCGGAACATCTACGTCGAGCGGCTGATAGAGCCGCTGTTCGCAGCCGAACAGCAGATGCCGGATCACCTCGAATCGGACCTTCGAGCGGCATTCGAGGACTCCTCGCCGTCGATCGTGCTGTTCGGCAGCTACGCTCGGGGGGAACAGGAGACCGGGAGCGACGTGGACGTCGTACTCGTGACCGCCGACGTCGGCAGCAAGAAGGATCTCGATCGCAGACTCCTCTCGTACGCGCAGGAATTCCGCGCCAGGTATGGCGCGAACCTCTCGGCGATCACTTACGAAGCACGAGAAGCCGATGCCCTGTGGCGCACTGCGCCGGCGTTCCTCGAATCACTGAGACGTGACGCGGTCGTCGTCTCGGGGCGCGGCCCGTGGGAATGGGCGGACGATGAGTAGAGACGAGACGCGGGAAGTGCGAAGGAGCCACGCGGCGCAGTCGCTGACGAAGGGCGTCGAGTTCTCGGAGTCGGCACAGACGGCTCTGGGTGACCACAGATGGAACGCCGCGGGACTTGAAGCGATACATGCTGGCATCGCGGCAGCAGATGCCGCGTTGATCGCGACCGCCGGCCTCCGAAGCGTCTCTCAGGACCACGGGGTTGCTATCAGCTTGCTGGAGTCCCGGGTCCCGGAGTTCACCGCCATCCAGCAACGACAACTGGCCGGCCTGCTCAAGATGAAGAATCAGGTCGCCTATGACGAGCGGTTGCTCACGGAGGTCGAGGCTCGACAGCTCGTCGAGCATGCGACGCGGCTGGTCAAGTGGGCCACAGGCGTGGTGACAGGCTGACATGACCCCAGACACCGTCATCGCCACCCGCGCGCTCACGAAGCGCTACCGCGACGTGCTCGCCGTCGACGGCCTCGAGCTCGACGTCCGGCGCGGCGAGGTCTACGGCTTCCTCGGCAGGAACGGTGCCGGGAAGACCACGACCATCCGCATGCTGCTCGGACTGATCCGGCCGAGCGGCGGCGAGGTGAGCGTGCTCGGGCGGCGCGTGCGCGAAGGCGATCAGCGTTGGCTCGCGAGTGTGGGCTACCTCGTCGAGACCGCGACCGCCTACCCCAACCTCACCGTGCGCGAGAACCTCGAGATCCAGCGCCGCCTCACGGGCGCGCCGCGCGCCGCCGTCGCAGAGTCGATCGAGCGCCTCGCGCTCGGCTCCTGCGCGGACCGCCGCGCCGGGCAGCTCTCGCTCGGCAACAAGCAGCGCCTCTCGCTCGCTCGCGCTCTACTGCACGCGCCCGAGGTGCTCGTGCTCGACGAGCCCGCCAACGCGCTCGACCCCGCCGGTATCGTCGAGGTCCGCGAGCTGTTGCGCGCGCTCGCCGACGAGCGCGGCGTCACCGTCTTCATGTCGAGCCACATCCTCGCCGAGGTCGCGCACCTCGCCGACCGCATCGGCATCATCCACGAGGGCCGGCTGCTCGAGGAGCTCGACCGCGAGGAGCTGCACGCGAAAGCGCGGGCCTACGTGGACGTCGGCGTTAGCGACCCCGAACGCGCCGAGGCGCTCCTGCGCGAGGCGGGTTTCGCGCACGTAGAGCGCGACGGCGACGCCCTGCGGGTCTTCGACGCCGAGGAGCGCTCGGCCGGGATCGCTGCCGTGCTCGTGGGCGCGGGGCTCGAGCTCACGCGCCTGACGCCCTCGCAGGAAGACCTCGAGACCTACTTCCTGCGACTGACGGGAGGAGCGTCGTGAACCTGGACTTCGTGCGCGCGACGTACTGGATCGGCGCGATCGTCGACGCGCTGGCCGCGGTGCAGCTGCTGCTGCCGACGTCGACGCGCGTGCTCGGCTTCGCCGGGCTGCGCGAGCCGGGCGCGGCCGGGCAGCCTGCCGTCATCGCGGCGATGCTGATGCTCGGCTTCAGCGCGGTCCTCATCTGGGCGCACCTGCGCACCCGCGAGCGCCGGGCCGTGCTCTCGATAACGCTGGTCGTGATCCTGGCGCTCGCCGCCGGCAACGTCGCTCTCGGGCTTGCCGGCGCGATGCCGTGGGCTCAGCTCGCCCCGACGCTCGCCATCCAGGCCGTGCTCGCGACGCTGTTCGGGCTCTCGATCCCGATCGCGCGCCGGGCCGCGCTCGAGAGGGCGGCCGCCTGATGTTCTCCGCCGTCCTCGCCACCGAGTTCCTGAAGCTGCGCCGCTGCAAGGTCACGTGGGGCACGCTCGGCGGGCTCTCGATGGCGCCGCTCGGCATCGCCCTGTTCATGTGGATCGTGCGCGAACCAGGCCGGGCTGCTCAGCTTGGTCTGCTCGGCGCGAAGGCGAACCTCTCGGGCCTCGAAGCCACCTGGCCCGCGTATGCCTCGATGCTCACGCTGGTGGTCGGCGTCGGCGGGATGCTTCTGCTGTCGTTCATCGTCGCCTACGTCTTCGGCCGCGAATACACCGAGGGCACCGCGAAGAACATGCTCGCGCTGCCCGTCGGGCGACACTGGTTCGTGCTGGCGAAGCTCGTGGTCGCAGCGGTATGGTGGGCGGCGCTCACCGTGGCGGTACTCGCCGAGGCGCTAGTCATCGGTCTGGCATTGGGGCTGCCGGGCTTCTCGGCGGGGCTGGCGATCGGCGCTGTCCGGGACGCGCTGCTCGCGGCGGGGATCTCCTACCTGCTCGTACCGGTCATCGCTTGGATCACCGCGGCGGGGCGGGGCTACATGCCCCCGCTGGGGTTCGCGATCGCGATGATGGGCTTGGGCAACCTGTTCGGGAAGACGGGATGGGCCGACTGGTTCCCCTGGTCGATAGTGCCGTCGATGATCGGCATGGTCGGGAAGCCGCAGACGCTGCCTGCGGGCAGCTACGTCGTGCTGGCGCTCACGTTCGTGGCGGGCATCGCCGCGACCATCGCGCAGCTGCGCTACGCCGACAACGCGCAGTAGCGGGCGGTCCCTGGGCTCCGGCATCGCGGCCGAGGAAGGCGACTTGAGCGACGTTCGGCCCGGGCTTACTCTGTGGCCGGGGAGGTTGACATGTTCAAGATGCTCTTGCTGCCTGCGTTGGAGGGCGACTGCATCGTCCTTGAGTACGGTCGCAAGGACCACCCGCACCGCGTACTCATCGATGGTGGCCGCAAAGAGACCCGAACGGCCATCTCCGACTACGTTGCCGGCTTGCCGCCCGGTGAGCAGGACTTCGATCTGATCGTCGTCACGCATATCGACAACGACCACATCGAGGGCGTCTTGGCATTCCTGCCGTCGGTCCCCGATACCACCGAGGTATGGTTCAATGGGCCTGACCAACTCAAGAAGACTCCGCCTCCGCCACCCGGTCCTCCGGGGCTGGCGCGCGGCATACCCGAAGGAAATCGCCTTCTGGGAGGGCTTCGCGGGCTTCCGTGGAACACGCAGTTCGGGCGCGGTGCTGTTGCAGCGTGGCAACCGCCGGTCACCCTCGAAGGCGGGCTCAAGTTGACGGTCCTGTCTCCGGATAAGCCCGCGCTCAAGCGACTCGAACACGACTGGAAGGCGATCAGCACCGCTGCAGGACTCGAAAGAGGCACGCTGTCACGACCTGTGACGGCCGCGAGACCGTTCGTTCCTCCGGCTGGCCCGGACGACATCCGGAAGCTCGCAGATCCGAGCGTCTTCGACGGCGATGGTTCCGCGACCAATCAGAGCAGCATCGCTTTGCTCGCCGAGTACGGTGGCAAGCGAGTGCTTCTCGGCGGAGATGCGTTCGCGGATACGCTCTTGACCTCGCTTGAGGCGTCGCAAGCGTCTGGAGGCTCCGCGGGAGTACCCATCGATCTCGTGAAGCTTCCGCACCACGGCAGCGACGGTAACACGTCGGTCGACCTGCTCGAGTTCATGGGCTGTGACCGTTTCGCGGTGTCGACCAACGGCGGCGGCCACCATCACCCCGATCCCGCATGCATCGCCCGCATCATCACTCGACGCCGGGACGCCCAGCTCCTCTTCAACTATCGCTCGACCGAAACAGCGTGCTGGGACGATCCAGGGTGGAAGGCCGAGTTCGGCTACTCGGCCACCTACCCTGCCCCCGACCGACAAGGCTGGCTCACGATCGAGGTGTGAGGAACCGCCCGTCTCGACTGGACTGCAGAGGAGGGACCCTTTCATGACAACCACTTCAGGTACGTCCCGAAAGACCTCGGGACTCGAATCGAGACGAGGCACACTCGATGCGTTCCCGGACCGTATCGACGAGCGCGACTGGCTGTACCAACCTACTCTCGCCTCACTTCCCGACATGCTTGTGAACTGCGGCGACGTACCGCAAATCCTTGACCAAGGCCGCGAAGGAGCGTGTACCGGCTTCGCGCTTTCGGCAGTTATCAACTACTTGCTCCGTCAACGCGGCATCGGGCGGGAGTCCAGCCCGCGGATGCTCTACGAGATGGCTCGCTGCTACGACCAGTGGCCGGGTGAGAAGTACGAGGGCTCGTCGGCTCGTGGAGCCATGAAGGGCTGGGTTCGCCACGGCGTCTGCCCGCGCGAGCTGTGGAATGACGACCTGTTCGGGCGTGAGCATCTTGACGCCTCGATCGCGAAGGCCGCACTCGAGACACCCGCGGGCGCCTACTACCGGGTCAACTTCAAGGAAGTCCGGCACGTGCATGCCGCACTCGACGAGGTCGGCATCGTGTACTGCACGATCATGGTCCATTCCGGTTGGGACGACCCGAACCTCTCGCGAACGCGGGTCAAGGCGAGCGACGGCGACAAGAACTGGAGCTTTCCCGTGATCCCTCGTACGGCGCGGGCCGATGCCGGGCATGCGGTCGCACTCGTCGGCTACACACGCGAAGGGTTCATCATCCAGAACTCGTGGGGTCCGAAGTGGGGTGACAAGGGATTCGCTTTGCTGCCGTACGAGGACTTCCTGCTGCACGCAACGGACGTGTGGGTCGCGCAGCTCGGTGTGCCCCTCAGTGTGGACCTGTGGTCCTGCAAGGCGAAGATCGCCGACACCACCAGCGGACGCTACCGGGCGAGTTCGGAGATCCCGCTCGCCGAGATCCGCCCCTTCGTCGTCGACGTAGGAAACAACGGGGAGCTCTCGCAGACGGGCGACTACTGGACATGCGAGAAGGACCTCCTGCGCCTTTTCAACGACACGATCCCTCGGGAGGCCAAGAGGCGGAAGTGGGACAAGAAGCGTGTGATGCTCTACCTCCACGGTGGCCTGAACAGCGAAGCCGACGCCGCGAGGAGGGTCGTCGCGCTTCGCGACAAGTGCCTAGACAACGGGATCTACCCCCTGCACTTGATGTGGGAGACCGGCCCGCTTGAGACGATCGCCGACATCATCGGAGACCTGTTCACAGATGCAGACCGCCGCGCTGGCGGCGCGCTGTTCGACGGACTCGCCGATGCCAAGGACATGGCGCTCGAACTCACGGCCAGCCCGATCGGCAGGCCGATATGGTCGGAGATGAAGGAGAATGCCTGGCGCGCTTCGGACCACCGCCAAGGCCTTGGCGCGATCCAGCTCATGAAGGAATATGCCGCCGAGGCCCTCGGCAGACTCTCCGTCCAGGAACGACGGACGTGGGAACTCCACGTGGTTGCTCACAGCGCCGGAAGCATCCTGTTCACGCATGCGATCGACGCGCTGTGCTCGCTGGGTA
This sequence comes from Coriobacteriia bacterium, assembly GCA_041658765.1. Taxonomy (NCBI): domain Bacteria; kingdom Bacillati; phylum Actinomycetota; class Coriobacteriia; species Coriobacteriia bacterium. The sequence goes on from JBAZZO010000019.1 coordinate 8,475, forward strand.
TCCCACTCAAGACCGTGCAGTTCATGGCTCCCGCGATCCGCATCGACGAGTTCGACACATATGCCGGTCCCACGATCAGGTCCGGCGGGTGCCCCAAGCCGACGATGTACGTCCTCACCGAGAAGCAGGAGCTCGACGACACCTGCGGCCCGTACGGCAAGTCACTCCTGTGGCTCGTGTCCAACTCGTTTGAGGACAGACGACAAACGCCACTGCTCGGCATGAGTCACTTCCTGAAGTCGGCGCCAGGTCTCCGGAAATCGACGATCGGCGACATCATCGAGTCCTCTGGCAGGGCCGGCGGGAACAGCGCACCCAGCACATCAGAGTCTCACGGTGGCTTCGACAACGATCCGCGGACCATCAACTCAGTGCTCGAGAGAATCCTGGACAAGAGGCCGAATCCCCGCTTTGATTCAAGAGACTTCGGCGGTTAGGATGGATCTGTCGGAGCCGGGCAGCTACGTCGTGCTGGCGTTCACGTTCGTGGCGGGCATCGCCGCGACCATCGCGCAGCTGCGCCTAGCCGACAACGCGCAGTAGGGCGGCCCGCTCACTCCTTCTCGGGAGTCTCCGGCTTCGTCTCTTCCATCTTCGCGGCCGCCTTGCCGAAGGCGTCGGAAAGCCCGGCGAACGCGTTCCTCACGTGCGGCGCGGCGACCTCGGCCACACGATGCGCCGCCCCGCCGATCGCCTGGCCGGCCTGCTCGGCGCCTTCCTTGACGTGCTGGCCGATATCGCTGCTCGAGACGTGCCCCAAAGCAGCGTCCGCCTTCTGGGCCATGTCGTTGATGCCCGTGCGGACCTGGTCGAGCTTCTGCCTGTTGTCGGGGTCGTTCGCGGCCGCCTTCGCCCATCGCGCCACCGCTTCGGCGAGGTCGCTCATGCGGGCGAGCACGTCGGCCCACGCCTGGCCGGCGCTGGCTCCAGCAGCGTCGGTCGGCTTGGTGGTCACGGGAGACTTCTTCTCGGTCACGGGGACCTCCTCGTCGGATGTGTTCTCGTCGGGAGACTATACCCGCTACGCCCCACGCGGTGACTCGCGCAGCACCACCGACGTCTCGACCTGACGCTCCGGGATGTCCCAATAGCGCCGAAGCAGCCGCACCTTCTCGTCCTCCGAGACCACCGCGAAGCCGTGCTTCTCGTAGAACGCGACGGCCCAGGTCGCGGCGGACCAGGTGCCGATGAGCACCGGTGCGCCCGCCTGGGCGAGCAGCGAGCGCAGCAGGCGCCCGCCCACGCCCGCGCGCTGCGCGGACGCGCGCACGTACGCGTGCCGGATGAGGGTCACGTCTTCGACGTCCTGGATCCCCATCACGCCCAGCAGCTCGCCGTCGACCTCGTACCCGAAGAAGCGCACGCCCGCGTCGATCTCCGAGCGCAGGTGGCCGGCGGGCATGTATGGGTCGCTCCAGCGGTCCGCCGGGATCGCGCCGCGGTAGACCTGCGCGGCCTCGTTGATGATGGCGAGCATGACATCGAACTCGTCAGCCCGAACGGGACGGATCTCCCGGCGGCCTACGGACGGCGCGCGGTCCCCCGCACCCGTCGGAGCCACGGTCGGCCCGGCGAAGCCCTGGGCCTTCGCCGCTCGGCATTCTCTGGCGTTGTCGCACATGCAGACAGCATATCGACATCGGGCACGTCCCGCACGAGCGCCCTAGCCCCTCGACCGCAGTTCGCGCTGCTCGCGAAGCAGCTCGGCGATCCCGCGGAGTATCGTCGCCCGCTGGGTGTCGAGAGAGGCGCCCGCATCCGCAAGCACGGGCACGCCCGCTTCGCTCGCGACTCTGGCCAGGAGCCGGAACGTGCCCGCGTACGAGCGCGAGCGGCCGGCGCCCTCGGCCTCGAGCAGACCCGCGACCTGCATCCGCACGAGGTCGTTCGCAGCGGTCGCGGTGCTCACGCCGGCGATGGAGCGGTAGTAGCGGTTGGTGAGCCCGCGTCCGAAGAACGCGTCGAACAACGCGTCCGCCGCGCGAGACGGCATCGACAGGTCGGCGGCGGCGGCGTTCTCGAGCGCGACCCAGACGGCCCGCTCGACCTCGCTCGATATACCGCGTGCCTCGATCTGGAGCCGCTGTGCCGCGACGTGGGCGGCCACGAAGGAGGTCACGTCCTTCTCCGCGTCGAAACTCGGCCCCAGATCGCGCAGCGCCCCGTAGTAATCCGCAAGGTGGCGGCCCCACCACTCCTCGAGCGTCGTGAACTCCATGGCGCGGTATCCCGCTCGATACATGGCGAGCGAAGCCACGATCCGCCCCACCCTGCCGTTCCCGTCCTTGAAGGGGTGGATCCTGGCGATCCCTACGTGAACGAGCGCGGAGACCACCGGCGCCGGCAGCTCGCTCGAGTCCGCGAAGTCGCACAGCTCGCCCACGAGCTTCGGGACCTCCTGGGCGAGCGGCGCTTCGTAGATGACTTCGCTGGTGCGGTCGTTCACGACATAGACCGCCGCATCGCGGAATCGTCCGGGCCAGGCCCGCCGGTCCGCGGCCATCACCATCCCGTGGAGCGCGAGCAGGAGCTCGGGATTCCATGCGAAGTCGGGCGCCTCGGCCCGCGCGAACGCATGGCGCATCGCGTCACGATAGCCCCGCACGAGCTCGGCGTGCTGGGGACTGACCGAAGAGAGGCTGTCGCCCGCGAGGATGCGCACGACCTCGGCGACGGTGACCGGGACACCCTCCATCGACGTCGAGGCCGCGACGGCCTCGGCCTCCAGCTCCCGGCGGAGCCTGATCCGCCATCCGAGAAGCTCCGGCCCGCGCCGGTCGAGCCGACCCTTCAGCTCCTCGATCCTGGCGACGTCAGACTCGATCGCGCCGGTGGAGGTGTATCCGAGCATGCGGTCGCTCTCCTAGTATCGACTAATCTTCTAGCAGATTAGTCGATTAATGAGAGAATCGCAAGCGCGCTAGAACTCCAGCCCGTCCAGCCGCTCGAACACCACGCCCACCCGCGCGAGGAACGCCCGGGGGTCGAAGATCGCGTCGAGCGCGGAGTCGGGCAGCAGCGCCATCGCCTCGGGGTCGGCCGCGAGCGTCTCGCGGAAGCTCGGGCCGCCGCGTGCCTGCTGGATGTCGTCCCACACGCGCATCGCGCAGCGCTGCACCACCGCGTACGCCTCCTCACGGAGCAGGCCGGCGTCGACGAGCGCGAGCAGCACGCGCGAGGAATAGATGAGGCCGCGGGTGGCGTCGAGGTTCGCGAGCATGCGCTCGGGATAGACGCGCAGCCCTTCGAGCACCCACGCGAGCTTGTCGAGCAGGTAGTCGGTCGCCATGAACGAGTCGGGAAGCACGACGCGCTCGGCGCTGCTGTGGCTTATGTCGCGCTCGTGCCACAGCGCCACGTCGTCGAAGCCGACCTGCGCGTTCGCCTTCACCACTCGCGCCAGCCCGCAGACGCGCTCGGCGGTGATCGGGTTGCGCTTGTGCGGCATCGCGGACGAGCCCTTCTGTCCGACCGCGAACGGCTCCTCCGCCTCGAGGGTGTCGGAGCGCTGGAGCGCGCGGACCTCGGTCGCCACCGACTCGGCGGTGGCGGCGACGGTCGCGAGCACCGCGAGCACGTGCGCGTGACGGTCGCGCGCGATGACCTGCGTCGACGCGGGGTCGGGCCGCAGCCCGAGCTTCTCACAGACGTAGCTCTCGACGAACGGGTCGATGTTCGAGTAGCTCCCGACGGCGCCCGATATGGCGCCCCACGCGCAAGAGTACTCGCGCGTCGCGAGAAGGCGCTGCTCGGCGCGCTTGAACGCCCACGCCCACGTCGCGAACTTCATCCCGAACGTCATCGGCTCGGCGTGGATGCCGTGCGTGCGCCCGACGCAGAGCGTGTCGCGCAACTCCAGCGCGCGCGCCTTGCAGATGCGCCCGAGCCGGCGGACGTCCTCGATGACGATGTCGATCGCCTGCGTCATCTGATAGCACAGCGCCGTGTCGCCGAGGTCGCTCGACGTCATGCCGTAGTGGACCCATTTGCTCGGCTCGCCGATGTGCTCGGACATGTTCGTGAGGAACGCGATGACGTCGTGGTTGGTGACGGCCTCGATCTCGTCGATGCGCTCGACCTCGAACGCCGCGCGCTCGCGGATCAGCGAGACGTCCTCGCGAGGGACGACGCCGAGCTCGGCCTGCGCCTCGCACGCGAGGACCTCGATCTCGAGCCAGATGGCGAACTTGTTCTCCTGCGACCAGATGCGGCCCATCTCGGGCCTGGTGTAGCGAGGGATCATGCGGCGCCCCCTGCCTCGGCTGACGTCTCCATTATCGCCGAGGCGGGCGGCCAGGTCACTCCGGCCGGGATGTCCGGCTCCCGCTAGCCGCGGTCGGTCTCGAAGAAGCGCCTGTGGTAGAGGATGCTCGCCGCCAGCAGCGCGACGCCGATCGCCTCATAGACGACCGCCAGCACCGGATGCGGCAACACGCCCGAGCGGCGCAGCGTCACGCCGAGCGCGATCATCGCGAACATGACCACGTAGCTGCGCCAAGCCTGGAAGGAGAAGGCGCACGCGATGTCGGGTCCCTCCTCGATGCGGACGATGTTGCGCCGCGCGATTCCAAGGAAGACGTACCGTGTGGCGACCGCGCCGAGGACGGCGCCGGCGACGGCGAGCGCCACGGCGAGCGGCACTGCGACCGGCAAGAGCCAGACGACCGCGTAGCGCAGCAGCATGAGAGCGGCGCCGGTCCAGACTGCGCCCGCGATGGCGAGCAGCCAGTGCTGGCGAACGGCGGGCTTCAGTCTCTCCGGCAAGTCACTCCATCCCCGGACACGCGGCGGGCTTCAGGATACGCGCGACACGGCTCCGCTCCAAGTGAAACAACGTTCGTGTTGTAGTGACAACTCTTTCGTTGTACTCTCCCCACATGGAATCCCCCACAGGAATAGGCACCGCACTGGTGCGTGCTCGCCAGGAGCGAGGCTTATCGCAGCGCGCCCTCGGAGGGATCGTAGGCGTCAAGCAGCAGCAGATCGCCCGGTGGGAGGCGAGCGACTACGCGTGCGCGAGTCTCGCCCGCGTGGAGGAGGTCGCGCGTGCGCTCGGGATCGGCTCGGCCGGCGCCGCGACCTCTCTCCTCGCCGCGGAAGCACCGGCCGCGTACCGCACGGACGTCGCACCTGTACGCGACCTCGCGGAGGTCGTCACCCGGATCCGCGGGTGCTCCCAGGATCTGCGCGCGCGTTTCGGAGTGCGGCGTCTCGGCGTGTACGGCTCGTTCGTCTCCGGCGAGCAGACCCCCGACTCGGACGTGGACATCCTCGGCGAACTGGACGTCGTCGACTTCGACAACGAGATCGGTGGCGCGGTGTTCCTCCAGAGGGTCCTCGGCCGTCGCGTCGACTTCACCCTCGCCAGCGAACTGCACCCCTCGATAAGACAACGCGTTCTCGGAGAGGTGCTCTATGTGTGGGAAGCGCGATGAGAGGCTGCGAACGGACTGAACCGCTCACCCCAGGATGCGGACCTCGCCCTTGTCCCCGTCGACCTCGATCATCTGCCCCGTCGTGATGATACGCGTAGCGGGCCCGACGTTGACGACCGCCGGGATGCCGTACTCGCGGGCGATGATGCTGCCGTGGCTGAGCAGGCCTCCCATGTCCATCACGATGCCCGCCGCCGGGACGAAGTACGGTGTCCAGCCGGGGTCGGTGAAAGGCGCGACCAGGATCTCGCCCGGCAGGACGGCCTCCTCGGTGTCGGCGGCGAGGAAGACGCGCGCCCGGCCGCGCACGACGCCGGAGCTCACGCTGATGCCCTTGAGCGTCTTCGCGTCGCGCGGCACGCTCCACGCGCTCGCGCCTTCGTCCCACGTCCCGACGACGACCGGCGGCGGCGAGAGCTTCTCGAGCCGCTCGTGCTCGGCGCGACGGGAGGCGACGAGCGCGCGCCAGTCGCGAGCGGCCGGGTCGCGGACGAGCCCTTCGAGCTCGCCGTACTCGAGGAAGAAGATGTCCTCCGGGTCGACCAGCGCGCCTGCTTCGGCCATGCGCCGGCCCAGCGCCAGGAGCGCGTAGCGGATCGCCACGAGCCAGCGCACGGCCTCGCTCTTGACGTTCTCGCGGATGCGGGCGCTCGCCCGTCCCCAGCCCAGCACGCGGTCGAACGCGGCTCGCCTCAGCGGGCCCCGCAGGCGCGCGCGGCACTCGTCCGCCGCCGTATCCGCGTCCACAGCGCGCAACGCGTACGCGGCTATCGGGTCGGCCGAGGCGTCGTCGACGAGATACGACCGCACGATCCCGAGGATGTAGTCCGGCCGCTCTGCCCAGGTCGCGTTCGCGAACTCCAGCTCGCCCCGGCGGTGATGCCCGTACTCGGCCATGAAGGTGTCCCACGAGTCGAGGAACCCGCCCGCCTCCGCATCGCCCGCAAGAGCCGCTTCCTCGAGACGATCGCGCACGTCCGCCCAGCCGATCCCGAGCAGCACCGGGCCGCGCACGCTCGGATGGCTGCGCGCGAGCGTGCTCAGTCGCCACATCGCGTGACCGGACTCGGCGGACGCCAGACCGCCCTGCCCGGCCACGAGCCGCGTCGCGATCGCCCCGGTCTTGTCGGCGAACCAGCGGTCGGTGAGGGTCCCCAGCGCGCCGTAGCCGAACATGGCGACCACCATGAAAGCCAGAGCGTCGTTGAAGTCGCCGAAGTGCGCGTCGAGGTCACGCACGAGCCGGTACGCCCCGGCGGCGTCTGGCTCAGCGTCCGCCGCGCGCATGTTCGTCTCGGCGACCTCGCGCATGACCGCCGCGAAACGGGGCGCCTTCTTCGGCTTATGCCGGAGGATGTAGGCCGGCATCGAGACGAAGGCTCGGGCGAGGGAGAGCCAGCGCCGCCACGAACGGGCGGGAAGGTCGGGCAGAGGGGGCAGGTCCACGAAGTCGTGCATGCCGCCGAGGGCGATATCGGGATCCAGGTTCGGAAGATGCCGGAACGACTCCCTCAACAGCGAGAGATTGAAGTAGACGCGCCCTCCCACGAGTCCGATGAGCTTCGACGTGTCGACCCGCAACCCGAGGGCCCCCATCACCCCGCCGAAGAGTTCCGCCGCGTGCCCGTGGATGATCGTCCACGTCATCGGCGTGGCGACGCCGGGCAGGATCTCGCCCGTGTTCACGTTCGACCAGATCGTGGGCGCTTCGGGCGGGGTGGACGCCGCACCGCGCGCCAGCGTCGTGATCGGCCGGGCCTGCAGCAACCACACGCGGTCCCCGTCGAACGCCCACTCGACGTCGGCGGGAGAGCCGAGCGACTCCTCCGCGAGCAGCGCGAGCCGCGCGACGTCGCGCGCGACGTCCTCGGATATCGAGAGCGACGCGGCCTGCGCCGGGGGCACGCTCTCCTCGTGTGCCCCGCCCGTGATGTCCGCGACGATGCGCACGCGCTTGTCGCCGGCGACGACCTCGCGCACCGCCAGTCCGTCGCGCGCGAAGACGAAGCGGTCCGGCGTCACCTTCCCCGAGACGAGCGCCTCTCCGATGCCGAGGCACGCCTCCACCACGACATCGTCCGACCCGTCGACGGGACTCGCGGTGAAGGCGACGCCGGCGGCGGTCGCGGCGACGAGCCGCTGGACGATGACGCCCATCGCGACGCCGCCGTGAGCGATGCCGTTGCGCTCGCGATAGCTCACCGCGCGCTGCGAGTACAGCGACGCCCAGCAGTCGCGCACGCGCCGAAGAAGCGCGTCGCCGTCGCCCACGAAGTACGTGCCGTGCTGGCCGGCGAAGCTCATACCCGGCAGGTCCTCGACAGTCGCCGACGAGCGCACCGCGACGTGGTCCTCGCCGAGATCGCGGTACCAGGCGCTCACGCGCTCGGCGACATCCTCCGAGAGCGGCGCGCGCAGGATGGCCTCGCGCGCGTCCTGCGGCCCGGCGCCGGCGTCGACGCCGGCGCGCGCGCAGTGCTCGCGATACGCCTCGATGCCGAGGAAGCGCGCCTCCGGCACCGGAAGCCCCGCGTCGGCGAGTCGCCGCAGCGATTCCGCCTTCGGCCCTATGTCCGCGATCTCCGGCGTGGCTCGTCCTTTCGTCATGGCGCGTATGACGGCCGCTGCGATTCTCTCACGTCGTGCGGCGCGCTACACTGCGCCTAGGGGGTGAGTGCCATGCCTGCCGCAGTCCTCGACCGCGTCCCGCCAGCGACCGTCGATTGGCTCCTCGAGCCCGGCGATCCCGCCGTCACCGTCCTCACGCGGCGCACGCTCCTCGGCGAGACCGACTCCCCCGAGGCCGCCGCGCTCTGGGCGCGCCGCAACGACTCCCCGCCGGTCTCCACCATCCTCGACGCGATGCGACCCGACGGCTCGTGGATGACGCCCGCGCACGACTACGACAAGTACCACGGCAGCCTCTGGCAGGTGCACCTGCTCGGCGAGCTGTGGGCCGACGGGACGGACGAGCGCGTCCGCCTCGCCGCGGACAACGCCTTCTCGCGGCAGCTCCCGGACGGCTCCTGGAGCGCGAACGGGAAGACGTCGTCGGCCATCCCGTGCCTGACCGCGAACGTGGGCCGAGCGCTGGCGCGTCTCGGCTTCGCTCGGGACGAGAGGGTCGTGCGCGCACTCGGCTACTGCTCGGACCTGCGCCGCTCGGTCGGGGCTCTCGATTGCAGCTTCGGCCTTCCCTACCAGCTCAACGGCTACTGCCACATGCTCGCGCCGAAGACGCTGCTCTTCCTCGCCGAGGTCCCGCGCGACCTATGGCCCGACGGCGCCGGCGAGCTTCGCGACGCGGCCGTCGACGCGCTACGCGACAAGGAGATCTTCCGGTCGCTGCCCGCCGAGTACAAGGACTTCCAGGACAAGGTCTGGAGCGCGCCTTCCGCAGAACGCGAGGCGGTGCGCGACGCCTTCATCGCCGAGCACCCGGTCCTGCACTACAAAGACAAGCCCGGCTGGCTGCGCTTCGGCTTCCCGCTGTCGTACAACTCCGACGCGCTGGAGGCGCTCGCCGCGCTCGCGGCCGTCGGCGAGGAGCGCCGGCCGGAGTACGAGACGGCGCTGGCCGTGGTGGAGTCCGCCGCCGACCCGCAGATGCGCTGGAAGATGCGCAACTCGCTCAACGGTAAGATGTACGCCGACGTGGAGGCGAAGGGCGCGCCGAGCAAGTGGCTCACGCTGCGCGCCCTGCAGGTGCTGGAGCATTTCAGGGGCTGACAACTGCTCCGCGTACTCCCTCCGTCGCACGCCGACGTACTCCCGGGGTCGGTATCGGACACGCACGCGGGCGTCTACGATACTGGCATGGACATCGAGCGCATGCGCAGACGCCTCGCCGAGATCGACCCGCTCTGGGTCGACCTGGCCCTGGCGATCGGGCTCGCGCTGGTCGCGTGCCTCCAGGTCTGGATGTTCGCGCACCTGCGCCCGACAGGCCCGCCTCACCCCTTCCGGATGCGGGTCCGTCCCTCCTCCGACCAGTGGATCGCCTACGTCGCGGCCGCGGGCTCGTTCATCCCGCTAGCGCTCCGGCGCCGCGTCCCGTGGCTCGCGCTGCTGCTCAGCGGTTCCGCCGCCTTCCTCTACACGCTCTTCCCGTGGCCGCCGGCGTTCACGGTGCTCGGACCGATGATCGCGCTGTACTCGCTCGCAGCCTCCGCGACCCGGCGCCGCGCGGCGCTCGTCGCCCTCCTCGCAGGCGGCCTCGTCCTCGCCGTCCCCTCACTCGCCCTCACCCGCGTGCGCTGGGTCGCGGAAGCGGTCGGCATGTTCGCGCTGCTGGCGATGGCCGCCTTCCTCGGAGACGCCGCGCGAAGCCGCCGCGAGCACATCGCTTCCGTGGAGGGCCGCGCACTCGAGGCGGAACGGACGCGCGAGGAGGAGGCGCTCCGCCGCGTGGACGAGGAGCGCATCCGTATCGCGCGAGACGTCCACGACATCGTCGCCCACAGCTTGTCGATCGTGGCGGTCCAAGCGGCCGCGGCGGACGCGTTGCTCGCGGACGAGCCGGACCGCGCCCGCGAATCGATCGGCCACATCAGGGTCACGAGCAAGCAGGCGCTCGCCGAGTTGCGGTCGATGCTCGACGTGCTACGCACGGGCGAGCACGACGCCCCGCTCGAGCCCGCCCCCGGCCTCTCGCGCCTCGACGCCATCGCCGACCGTGTCCGCGAGGCGGGAGTCGGCGTCGCCTTGGACCTCGCCCCCGGCCTCGAGCGCGTGCCCGCGCTGGTCTCCGTGTCCGTCTACCGCATCGTCCAGGAGGCGCTCACCAACGTCGTGCGCCACGCCCGGGCATCCGAAGCGAGCGTGCGCATCGCGCTCGCGGGTGACGACCTGACGCTCGAGGTGCTCGACGACGGCGTAGGCGCGGACGCAGCGGACGTCGGCGAGGGACACGGCATCCGCGGCATGGCGGAACGCGTGGAGGCACTCGGCGGGAGCTTCTTCGCCGGGCCGCGGCCGGACACGCGCGGATTCCGCGTCGCGGCGACGCTGCCGATGGCGAGAGCGGCTCGATGACCATCCGGGTGCTCATCGTCGACGACCAGGCGCTCGTGCGCGCCGGCTTCCGCGTGCTCGTCGAGGCGGCCGATGACCTCGAGGTCGTCGGCGAGGCCGAGGACGGGGAGGCCGCCGTCGCACTCGCCGCCGAACTCGCTCCCGACGTGATCCTCATGGACATCCGCATGCCGGGGACCGACGGCCTGGTGGCGACGCGCCGGATCCTCGAAGCGTCCTGTGAACCGCATCCGCGGGTGCTCGTGCTCACGACGTTCGACGCGGACGAGTACGTCTACGAGGCGCTGCGCGCGGGCGCGAGCGGCTTCCTACTCAAGGACACGGAACCGCGTCAGCTCATCGACGCCATCCGCGTGGTCGCCGCCGGAGACGCGCTGCTGGCCCCGACGATCACCCGGCGCCTGATCACCGAGTTCGCCTCCCGTCCGGAGGTGCGCCGAGCGCACCCGGCCGAGCTCGACTCGCTCACCGAACGCGAACTGGAGGTGCTCACGCTCGTCGCGCAAGGGCTGTCGAACGACGGCATCGCGAAGCACCTCTTCATCAGCCCCACCACCGCGAAGACGCACGTCTCCCGGGTGATGATGAAGCTCGACGCACGCGACCGCGCCCAGCTCGTCGTCATGGCGTACGAGAGCGGCCTCGTCGTGCCGGGCCCAGGGACGGAGTGACCGCGACGACCAGCACGTCCGCCTCGACCCGGTAGACCACCCGGTAGGCGCCGCTTCGCACGCGGTACAGGCCGTCCTCGCCCGACAAGCGTTTCGCCCCCGGCGGGAACGGGTCGATGGCCAGCGCGTCGATCACGGGAGCGAGACGGCGCCGCGCTTCGTCGGGTAGCTTCGCGAACCGCCGATATGCCGAGGGCGCGAACTCGATCCGGTACTCCGCCACGTGACTAGAGCCCGAACTCGCTCTTGACGGCGTCCCAGGCGACGCGTTCTTCGCGCGCCTCCAGCATCGCCGCGCGGGCATCAGCGACGTCCGCCTCGTCCTCATAACGCTCGAGCAGCGCGTCGAGCAGCCGCAGCTCCTCCACAGAGATGATGGCGGCCACCTCGGAATCGTGCCGCGTGAGGATGAATCGCTCACGGGAGTACTGCGCCCGATTGAGGATGTCGGCGAGATCGCGCCGCGCTTCGGCCATGCTGATGCGTGTCATGATGTACCTCCGTTACTTTATGTACATATAGCACATCCCCGGCCTATACTCCACAGGTAGTACGCGCGAACGCGACGGAGGCACGACGCGGCGTGGCGCCGGTCCCCGTAGGGTAGACAGCATCGGGACGTCTTCGGCGGAGGTGGAGCATGGCTCGCAGGAACAAGTGGCGGCGCTATCAGGGCTGGATCGCGGTCGGGGCGCTCGCCGCTATCGCACTCGTCGCGTTCCTCGCGCTGCGCGGATCGAAGACCGCCGTCCCCGCGACCACCTACACCACCGAGGCGGCCGCGAAGGGGACTCTCTCCGTCACGGTCGCCGGCACCGGCAATCTCGCGGTGCGCCACGAGATCGAGGCCTGGCCGTCCGCGGGCGGGAAGGTGCGCTCCATCAAGGTCGCGGAGGGCTCCGAGGTCGAGACGGGCGACGTCCTCTACACGCTCGACCCCGCGACGGCTCGCGCCGCCACGGCCCGGGCGCTCGCATCGCTGCGCCAATCGAGGGAGGGCGTCGACCGGGCGGAGCTGTCGCTGCTCCAAGCGCAGAACGCGCTCGAGGCGGCGCAGGACCGCCCGACGAGCCCCACGCAGGCCCCGGACCCCACGAGCATCGACACCGCCGAGCAGCAGGTCGACGTGGCGGAGGCCGGGCTCTCCTCCGCGAAGGCCTCGCGCACCAGCGCGCGGCTCGTCTACGACCAGGCGCTCGCCGATGAGGCCGCGCTCAGCGTCGAGGCCCCATGCTCGGGCACCGTTTGGTCCGTCTCCATCTCGAAGGGCGACACCGTCGGCTCGGGCGGAGGCGGGTCGAGCACGGCCGCCGCCGGGGGCACCTCGGGCGGCTCGTCCGCGCCGGTCACCATAGCGCGTGACGGCGAGATCGCCCTCCAGCTCGCGGTGAACGAGGTCGACGTGCCCTCCCTCAAGGTCGGCCAGTCGGCCGAGATCATGGTCGATGCCCTTCCCGACCTCTCGCTCTCGGGCGCGGTCGACGCGGTGTCGAAGAAAGGCACCGTCTCGCAGGGCGTCGTCACCTACGAGGTCTGGATCTCACTCGACGTGAGCGACCCGAGTCTGCGGACCGGCATGTCCGGCTCCGCGACCATCGTGACGGCCGTCGTGCGCGACGCACTGCTCATCCCCAACGCGGCGATCAAGAGCGACACCACCAACGGCGGCTACTACGTCCAAGTGCTCGACAAGGGCGCCACCGAGCCACGGACCGTCACCGTGGAGACCGGTCTCAAGGGCACGAGCCAGACGGTCGTCACGAGCGGCCTGAAGGCGGGCGACCTCGTGGTCACGAAGACCACGCAAGCGGGCGCGGCCTCGGACACGTCGGGCGGCACGTCGGGCAGCGGGCGCGTGGGGGGCGGCGTCATGGGGTTCGGCGCGGGCGGCGGCCCCCGTGACTGACGCGGTCATCGAAGCCGTCGACCTCCACAAGGTCTACGAGGGCGCCGGCGCCGAGACGCACGCGCTGCGCGGGGTCTCGATGACCATCGAGGCCGGTGAGTTCGTCGCGATCATGGGGCCGTCGGGCTCCGGCAAGTCGACGCTGATGAACATCATCGGCTGCCTCGACACGCCGACGTCGGGCACGTACCGCATCGCCGGGCGCGACGTCGCCGAACTCGACTCGTACGACCTGGCCGAGGTGCGGCGCGAGACGGTCGGCTTCGTCTTCCAGTCCTTCAACCTGCTCCCGCGGGCCACCGTGATGCGCAACGTCGCGATGCCGATGCTCTACACACGCGTCCCTGCGGCCGAGCGCAAGGAGCGTGCTGGAAAGGCGCTGCTCAGCGTCGGACTGCCCGAGGACCTTTGGACCCACCGCTCGAACGAACTCTCCGGCGGTCAGATGCAGCGCGTCGCGATAGCGCGCTCCCTCGTCAACGACCCGAACATCATCCTCGCCGACGAACCGACCGGGAACCTCGACACCGCCACCGGGGAGCAGATCATGGACCTGTTCAGCCGGCTCAACGAAGAAGGCCGCACCATCGTGCTCATCACGCACGAAGCGAACATCGCGGCCCACGCCCGGCGCGTCATCCACATCCAGGACGGCCTCGCGACCGAGGAGGGTGAGGCCGCATGAGCTTCGGCGACCTCATCACCGAGACGCTGCTCTCGCTGACCTCGAACAAGGTCCGCAGCGGGCTCACCATCCTCGGCATCGTCGTGGGTATCGCCTCGGTCATCGCGATGGTCGCGATCGGACAGGGGAGCCAGGCCGCGGTCACGAAGCGCTTCGAGTCGGTCGGCTCGAACGTGCTGACGATCCGCCCGTCCTCACCCGAGGCGCAAGGCGGAGGACCGAGGATGGGCGGCGGAAGCGTCCAGTCGCTCACGCGCGAGGACGCGGACGCCCTCACCTCGGTCGCCTACATCGACGCGGTCGCTCCGCAGACGACGAGCTTCTCGCAACTCGTGGCCGGCTCGAACAACGTGAACGCGCAGCTCATAGGCGTCACACCCGGCTACGCGACGATCTCCTCCCTCGAGACCTCCCTCGGCACGCTCATCACCGAGCAGAACGACTCCGCCTACGCGAAGGTCATCGTCCTCGGAGCGCAAACCGCGGTCGACCTGTTCGGCGAGGGCGTCGATCCGGTCGGGCAGCGCGTGCGCGCGGGGAGCATGTCGCTCACCGTGATCGGCGTCCTGAAGGCGAAGGGCGCCTCCGGCACGAACCAGGTCGACTCCGCAGCGCTCGTACCGCTCTCGACGCACATGCGGTTCGTCTCGGCGAGCAAGTACGTGTCGTCGATCCAGGTCTCGGTCTCCGACCGCGATCAGATGGACGCCGTGCAGAGCGAGATCACGACCCTGCTCCTGGGCAGGCACAAGATCGCCGACGAGACGCTGGCCGACTTCCGCATCATGAACATGGCCGACCTGCTGACGGCGGTCACCCAGGTGACCGGGACCTTCACGACGCTGCTCGCCGCGATCGCGAGCATCTCGCTGCTCGTCGGGGGCATCGGGATCATGAACATGATGCTCACGACCGTCACCGAGCGCACGCGCGAGATCGGCCTGCGCAAGGCGCTCGGTGCCGACGAGAGCGCGATCTCCGCGCAGTTCCTCGCCGAGTCGGTGACGCTCACGCTCATCGGGGGCGCGGTCGGCATCCTCACCGGATGGGCGATCGCGTACTTCGCGGCGCCGCTCGTCGGCGTGGAGGCGCTCGTATCCTTGAACGCCATCATGCTCGCGACGGGCGTGTCGGCGGCGATCGGCGTCGTCTTCGGCTTCTATCCGGCGCGCCGCGCGGCGCGCATGAGTCCCATCGAGGCCCTCAGGTACCAGTAGACAGACGGAGGTAGGCACATGAACAAGACCATCGCGATCGTGGTCGCCGACGTCCTGCTCGCGGCAGCCGCTCTGGGAGGAGGGTTCTTCCTCGGGCGCGGCACGGCGGCGGCCGGAGCGAACGGGGGACGCGGGGCCTTCGCGCAGCTCAGCGCGGCGGACCGCCAGAGGATGACGACCATGTCGGACGCCGAGCGTCAGGCGTTCTTCAAGGAGCGCGGCATCGACATGCCCGCGAACGGAGGATTCCCCGGAGGAGGCGCGGGCGGCGCCGGGACGATGGGCCGCCGTGGCGGCGGAGCCATCGAGGGGACCGTCATCTCCCTGGCGGACGACTCGATAACCGTCAAGCTCGCGGCGGGCGGCTCGCAGAAGCTCGTCATCGACGACAAGACGGTCCGCGCGACCGCGGACGGTGTCACCACGAAGCTCGCGGAAGGCGCCAGCGTGCTCGTCGTCTCCGTGCCGGAGGCGGACGGCGTGGCCGGCGCGAGGGCGATCATCGTCACCAAGTAGGCGCCGGACCTAGCCGCAACCGCAGCTCGGCTCGGACTTCGTGATCCAGCCGTTGACGATGGCCGCGGCGCAACCCACGCCGGGGGTGAGCGTTATCGCCCCCGGCGCGCAGTTGCGCGCACACGCGCCGCACTCCATGCACGCGCCGAGGTCGGCGATGCGGGCCACCTTGTCCTGCACCGCGAAGACGGCGTGTGGGCAGACCTGCTCGCACATCCTGCAGCCGTTGCACTTCTCCGCGTCGAGCCTCAGCGTCACGACGTCCTCTATGTAGCGCAGCCCGGTCATGACGCCCTCCTATCCGGGTATCGTCGCCGCGGCGTACATGACCACACCGGCCACGACTCCGACGATCTGGAGCGGTATAGCGCGCCGCATCTCCCACTCGACGCCCGACGGCGAGGTGAACGTCGACGAACCGGTGAAGTTCATCGCGATGTAGGACGCAAGCGCGGTGCCCACGAGAGCCATGCCCGCGAGTCCCACCGTCGAAGACCGCCCTCCGGCGATCGCGACCACCGACGCCGCCGCGAGGGCACCGACGATGCCGCCTTTCAGCGCGAAGGCGCGGCCGGGTATCCAGGGCAGGAGCAGCGGCACGATCGCGGCGCCGGCGACGAGCGAGACGAGCAGCGTCACGAGGGCGATGCCGCTCGGGGTGGCGAGGATGCGACCTTCCACTATCGGGCGCCACGCGTCCGTGATCGCGAGATACGCCGCGACGCCGACGAGCACCTGCGGCCTCCACAGCGCCGAGAGCTCGACGCCGACGAGCCTCGCCCGCTCGGCGAAGTCAAAGGTCACGCGACGCATCGCGGGGGTCGCCTTGAGGCCCGCGTCGAGAAAGGCCGGGACGTCGGATGCGCGCACCGGCCCCCACACGACCGAAGCGCCGGTCCGCTCGCGCACTGCGTGCGCGGAGACGCCGGTCGCGCCGAGCTGCGGGAGGACGAGCTTGCGGTGGCTGACGATCTGCTCGAGGCGGACGTCGCGCACCCGGCGCACGAGCTCGTCCGTGCCGAAGGTGCCCTTACCCGCCGCGCACCAGACGTTGACCCCGCGCGTGTCGAGGACGAGCAGCCAGACGTCGCGCCCGCCGAGCTCGCGGCGCAACGCGTCGAACGTGAGCTTGTAGTTCGCCGTGACCAGCACCGGCGCCGTGTCGTCGGGGTCGCCCACCGCGTACAGGCCGGGACGCACCCGGTAGAGGCCGCGCCCGATGTTCGCGCGCATCCGCAGGCCGCCGAGGCGGTCCTCGCGCGTGATGTCCGTCCTGACACGCGGGACCGGGCCCACGAGCGTGTCGACCGCGCCGTCGAGGTAGGGAGCCGGTCCGTAGCCGAAATCGTCAGGGACGGGCTCGCCGCCGCCTCCACAGCAGGCGGACCCCTTGGTGTCGCCGCATTCAGCCATCCGTGTCGCCTTCCTCTTCCGAGCCGCAGCAGCCGCTCGGCACCAGCGCCGCCCGCGACGCGAGTTCGCGCAGCTGATCGGCGAGGCCGAGCAGCGCGCCCTCCTCCAAGCGGCAGTGCAGCCAAAGCCCCTTCCGGCGCGTGCTCACCAGACCCGCCTCGCGCAGGCGTTTGAGGTGATGCGAAGCGAGCGCGTTCGAGATCCCGAGGGCCTCGGACACCTCGCACACGCACCGCTCGCCGCCGGCGAGCAGCTCCAGGATCGTCAGGCGCTTCTCGTCGGAGAGCGCCTCGAAGGTAGAGGTGTGCATGACGCAAGGATAATCAAACCCGCGTTTGTCTGTCAAACGCTTGTTTGAACATACTGACGCGGACCGGTAACACAGGTTACAACGTGCAGGAACGACTCGGTGGCTGCATAATGATGCCTTCAGGAAGCCGAGAACACGCTCCGCCGGCACGGGGCGCCACACTGCGGGAGGCAACACCATGGCGCACGTCCGATCCCTCTTCTTCCAGGGCCCCCTCGCCGACGTCGAGGACAAGGCGCTCAAGGCCTACCAGCTCGGCCGGCCGAGCCAGATCATCTGGAACATCACGAACCGCTGCAACCTGCTCTGCGACCACTGCTACATGGCCGCCGACGGTCACACGAAGCCCGACCAGCTCTCCGACGAGGAGTCCATCGCCCTCGTGCACCAGATGGGAGGACTCGGCGTCCCCCTGCTCTTCCTCTCCGGCGGCGAGCCGCTGATGCGCAAGAACTTCTGGGATATCCTCGACACCGCGCGCTCGTACGGCATGCGCGTCACCATCTCCACGAACGCGACGATGATCGACCGCGACGTCGCCAAGCGCCTCAAGGTGGCCGGCGTCGACTGGATCGCGACCTCCATATACGGCCCGCGCGACTTCCACGACGGGATGGTCGGCGTGCCGGGCACGTGGGACCGCGTGATGGGCGCCATCAAGATACTGCGCGAGGAGGGTGTGGGGGTCGGCCTGAAGACGGCCGTCTCCAAGGACACGCTCGAGTTCATCCCGCAAATCGTCGCGATGGCCAAGGCGTGCGACGCGGGCCTGCTCTACTTCTGCGACCTCATCACATCGGGCCGTAGCGAGGGAGAGGACGACGCGCGCATCTCCGCCGCCCAATGGCGCGAGCTGGCCGACTCCATCCTCGAGGACATCCTCGACCCGGAGAGCAAGCTCGAGTACGACATCGGCGCGCTGCCGTCGGTCATCCCCTACATCGCGGGCCGCCTGAAGGAGCGGGGCATCGACGTGAGCCAGGGCCTCGCCCGGCTGGAGATCGTCTCGGCATGCCCCGTCGGTAAGGGCCACATGAACATCAACTCCGAGGGCGGCATCATGCCCTGCCAGTTCGCGCAGGACTGGATCGTCGGCAACATCCGCGAGATGAACCTGACCGAGGCCATCGCCGAACTGCACAAGCTCGACACCAAGGACGCCAAGGGCGCCTGCTCCGAGGAGAGCTGCGACTACGCGCGCATCTGTCGCGGCTGCCGCACGAAGGCCTTCCACGAGTTCGGAGACCCCATGGGCGAGGACACCACGTGCATCCTCGGCAAGAAGTCTCCGAAAGCCCGGACACACAAGGTGGCGGCGAACAGGGCTCCGTCGGCGCCGTGCGCGATGGGCGGCGCCTGCTCCTAGCCTCAGGAGGTCCCCTTGGTCCGAGTGCGAACCATCCTCGTCCGCTGGCTGCCGCTCGCGGCGGCCGTGACCGCCATGTGCGCGCTGACCTACGTCTGCGTGCAACAGTCGTATCGCATGTCGGCCGACGACCCGCAGGTGCAGATGGCCCAGGACACCGCGGCGGCGCTCAGCCGCGGCTCCGACCCGGCGAAGCTCGTCAACGCGCCCGCGATCGACGCGTCGCGCAGCCTCGCGCCGTTCGTGATCGTCTTCGACGCCGAGGGCCGCCCGATCGCATCGGGAGCCGGCCTCGACGGACGCACCCCGGTCCCGCCGCCGGGAGTCTTCGACTACTCGCGCGAGCACGGAAGCGACCGCATCACGTGGCAGCCGCGTCGCGGCGTCCGCCTCGCGACCGTCGTCGTCGCCTACGGCGGCGATAGCCCCGGGTTCGTCCTCGCGGGGCGCTCGTTGCGCGAGGTCGAGCGACGCATCGGGGACCTCACCAGGATCGTGGGAGCGGCGTGGCTGCTCGCCATCTTCTCGACGCTCGCCATCGCGATCGTCGCGGACTACCTCCTCTTGCCGCGAGCGACGGCGGCCGAGCGATGAAGCCCCTCGAAGTCTGGCTACCGAGTCCGACCTCGACGCGGCCCTGACGGCGGCGCACCGCGCCTGGGAGGTCGCCGGGGGCTGACCCGGAAGGTCACTCCTCGACGCGCTCGGCCGCGCGGCGCAGCGTCCAGACGAGCACCGCCCCGTTGACAGCCCCGACGGCGGCGCCCGCCGCGAGCAGCGTGACGACCACCCATCCGACGATCGACGCCAGCCCGGCGTCCTGGGAGACCGACCCGGCGCCGACGAAGACGATCGGCATGCCGACCGCCCAGGCCAGAGAGTTCGCCAGCACCCACCAGCGCGCCCTGACGCGATGCCGGACCAGGACGAGCGCCTGCGGGACGCCGAGCATCGGCCCGAGGACGACCCCCATGCCTGCCGCGGCGATGTACATCGCCACTCCACCGAGATCCGGGGCCCGGCCGCTCGCCGCGCCCCCGGCGGAGAGCAACGTGCTCGGGAGCATACCGAGCGCCCACGCGACGAACGCTCCGAGCGACGTAGCGACGACCCAAGGACGCAGCCGTAGAGCGGGGAGCGCCGTGCGCAGGACGAACCATTGCGCATAGCCGACGCTCACGCCTTCGAAGAGCGCTCCACCGACCGCGACGACCCCGGCATACGCAAGCGCGACACCCAACGACGCGCCGTCGATGCGGGGAGCGATCGCGATGAACAACAGCGCGGTGGAGCCAAGACCCACCAGCTCCGCAAGGGAGTTCGCCGCGACCCAGCGCCACCAGAAGGACATCCCGGGCCGCACGACGTCGACCACGGCAGCGCTTCCCGCCTCTACGGTCCCCCCCGCCTTGTCCACGCCCCGCCCTTCTCCGCACGCACGACGTCTGCGAACATCGTACCGCACTCCGGCATCCGCGGGGTCACGCCGGCTGGACGGTCGCGCTCCGCTTGCTCTTCGCGTACACCAGGAAGAAGTAGACGATCGCCGCGGGATGCAGCAACGCCACGAGCAGCACCCAGACCAGACGGCTGTTCTCGCTCGAGCCGGGGTACTCCGCGTCCTCGCGCAATATCGCGTCGACGAGCATCCACACCCAGAACAGCGGGTACAGCACACCCGCGACCGCCCAAGCGAGGACCTGCGCCGCGAGACCGGCCGCGCCGACCATCGCCGTGAGAGCCAATACCTCCATGTCGAACACCATCCTTCCAGGTCTAATCAGAGGACATCTCGATGCGGACGTCCCCCACGCCCCGGACCAGCGTGATGTCGAACGTCACTTCCGACTCTCCGTACGCGTCGTTCACGAACGCCTCGCCGTCGGCGGTGAAGCCCGGCGCGTCGTAGGTGCCCACGCCGTCCTCCCTCCCCGTCACGCGCACGCCGACGTCACGCGGGACCCGCAGGGTGAGCGAGCCGATCCCGCCACTGATGTCCGCGCTAAGATCGTGCGCGGGCGAACCGGTCAGGTCGATCGTCACGTCGCCCGCGCCGAGGTTCACTTCGAGTCGACGAAGGTCGAGCGTACCGAGCGCGAGACCGCCATCGCCCGCGCCGAGTTCGACGGCGAGATCCAGCGGCAATCCGTCCGTCAGCCGGACATCCCACTCGTTGCGGCTCTCCCCGAACGGCCACTTGCTCGCGTCACGGATGCTCGGCTGCTTCACCGACAGGTTCCCGACGTCTCCCGAGACCGAGTACTCCACGACCGGGCGCCACGAGCGGGGAGCGAAGGTGAACTCCGCGTCCAGGAGGTCGGCCGCCCCGCCGCGCACGACGAGCTCCCCCGCGCCCATCGAGACGCGCGCCCGCAGCCGCTGTGCTGAGCCTCTCGAGACGCTGCGCATCTCGCTGATCGGAGCGGGCTTCTCGAGGCGGACCCTCGTGCACCCGCTCGCGAGCACGAGAACTACCAGCCCGACCGCCGCCAGTACCGACCCGTATGACTTCCTCATCTCCTACTCCTCCCCCGCGCGACCGACGAGCATCGCCTTCGCGTATGCGCCGTGCAGCCGCCCGACACCCTTCGCGAGCCAGAGCGTGAGGACGAAGCCGAGCACGCCCCCGGCCATGACCAGCGGGATCGCCCACGGATCGAGGAAGTATCCGTACTCGAAGCTGCGAGCGATCGGAACGTCGAACGCCAACTGCGCGATCGGTCCGACGACGAGCCACGTCGAGACCGCCAGGAACGTCACCACGCTCGAGAAGTAGATCGTCCCGAGCGGCAGCTGCAACGCCATGTAGAGCATCGTGGTCCAGGTCCGGACGTCGGTGAACCAGGACTTCACCCTCGTCACGATGTCGCCTCTCGCGGCCAGCATCCTCGGTCTGCGCGGCATGCGCACGCCGAGCAGACCCTCCACCACGCGGCCCTCCGCGAGGGAGACCGCCCGCACGACCGCCAGGAACAGCAGCGCGAACGGCACCCCGACGATCAGGATCGCGAGGCCGAAGGTGAGCGAGAGGCCGGTCACCACGACGGTGAAGTATAGGATGCCCGTGACCAACGTGAGCAGCATGTAGAAGAGCGCTCCCCACGCCTCGGCGTCCGCGACCACACCGAAGAACCGGCCCCACCCGGTCTTCGTCGACGCCGGCGCCGGCTTGCGCAGGGCCTTCGAGACCGTCATCTCGACGTCCCGATACGCCGCGGCGATCTCCTCAGGCGTCCCATAGCTCTCGACGACGCGTGCGAACGCCTCGGGCTCCCCGCCCGCTTCCGCGAGCGCGGACCTCAGGTACTCCTCCGCGTCGTAGAGCGCGTCCTGCACGAGCGCCGGGTCCGCGCTCGACAGCCTTCCTTTGAGTTGCGCGAGGTACTCCTCGACCGTGCTAGCCAACGTCGCCCTCCAATTCCGCATCGACGAAGTCGCGAGTGCGCGACCACGCCCGCTTCCACTCCCCAAGGGCCTCGCGTCCGCGATCGGTGATCGCGTAGTACCTCCGCGGCGGCCCCGCCACACTCGGCTCCACCCTGCTCTCGAGCAGGCCCTGCTCCTCCATGGAGCGCAACACCGGGTAGAGAGTCCCTTGCTTCACCGGCACCCCCTCCTGCCATGCGCCCTCGATCCGCTTCGCGATCTGGTAGCCGTAGAGCGGCTCAGGCGAACGATCGAGGATCGCGAGCAGGACGAGAGAGACCGTGCCGGAGTTCAGCTCCTTCTGGAACTTCCGCAGGACGACATCTTCCGCGTCCACGGCCCACCTCCTAGTCCTTCGCGACGGCTCTTGGTGACTTCACACTATGCGCAACTGCACACTACCTATGGTGCGTAGTAGTGTCAAGTCCACACTAGTTTCAACACGATATCTTGTCGTGTGGGACTTTCGTGCCGATACTCGGAGTACCAACCCGCCCCGGAGAGACCACCGCATGGACCCGCTGCTCCGCGATCCGACCGTCAGACTCACGTCAGGCCGCAGCCTGACGTTGCTGCGCCCGTACCTCGAAGGCACCCACGGCGAGCTTCTTAGGATGGTCTTGAGCACCGCCTCGCTCGCCGAGGCGAATCTGGCGCTCGGGCTTCTCGAGGATCACATGCCCGAGCGGGATCTCGTCTCCGCGGCGAACCTGCGCGAGGTCCTCGCGGAGCTCCCGTCATGCCCCTTCGCAATGGCGCTCGAGATCGCGACACTGGCGCGCGTCGCGTCGCTGCACCGCAACGGGACGTCATGGGTGCTCGAACGCGGGGCCGCGACGGTGGGAGTGATCGCCGAGGGGAACCTGTGCTTCGACATCGTCCTGAACGACGGGGAGCGAGGCGTCCTCCTCAAGCCGCACGCCACCGACACCGACCTCGTCCCCGATGACGCGCTCGACCTGCTGGTGGCGCGCGAGGGCATGCTCGAAGCGGTCATCTCGCTCGTGAAGGACATGGGGGCGGTCTTCTCGCCGCGCTTCTATCTGTCCCTAGAGGACTGGAAGCTCGATCACGCCGCGGACATGATGAGCGACGCGGCGAGCTTCTTCTGAGCCGAATGCCGGCAGCTAGAGCGCCGTGGCCGGGATGATGAGCGTGAACGTGCTGCCGACGCCCTGCTCGCTCGCGACCTCGATGCGGCCTTCGTGCGCCTCGACGACCCTGCGCGCGAAATAGAGACCGAGACCGAATCCTCGCGCCGGGCCCGAAGACGTCGCCACGTCACCGGATGCGTCTAGGACGTGCTCCCGCACCTCCGGAGGCATCCCCAAGCCGTGGTCGGTCACCGCGATCCTGACGAGCTCGCCGTCGCGGGCGGTGGAGATCTCGATCGGAGCGTCCGCGTCCGAGTACTTCGCGGCGTTCGCGACGAGGTTGAAGATCGCCCGGCACAGGTGCCACGAGTCCGCAGCGAACCTGTCCGCGTCGTCCGCGATCTCGACGTGCACCCGCGCCGCGACATCGGCCGACAGCGTCGTGAGGCCGTCCGCGAGCAGCGCGCCCAAGGACAGCGGCCGCGGATCGAGGTCCAATCGTCCCAGGGCGGCGTTCGCCATCGCGAGGATGAGGGCGATAAGGTCGTTCATATGGTCGGCGCGTTCGAGGATGCGCCGGGCGATCATGCGCACCCGCTCGACGTCGACGGCCGACGCATCCTGGACGGACTCCTCGAGGATCTGCGCGTACCCCATCACCGCGGAGAGCGGATTGCGCAGCTCGTGCGATACGAAGTGCGCGAGGTCCTCCAGGAGCCTCTCGGTCTCGCGCACGCCTCGCTCGGGATCCATCCCCGCTACCGCACGATCTTCGAGATGGCGATCTCGAGGATGTCCTCGGCGCCGGCGGCCTTCAGCCGCGGTATGAGCACGTTGACGGTCGCCTTGTCGGCGACGGTGGACAACTCCAGGTAGTCGGAGCCGTAGAGCTTCGAGACCGTCGGGTGCTTCATCGCCGGCAGTTCGGCGACGACCGCCTCGAGCTTGCCCTCGGGCACGTTCATCGAGAGCAGCACTCTACCGCGCGCCTCGATCACACCCAGCAGCAGCGTGCGGACCTCCTCGATCGCGCGGCGCCTCTCCGGGTCGGCCCACGCCGCCTTGCTCGCGAGCAGGCGCGTGGTCGATTCCATCACGACGTCGACGATCTTCAGGCCGTTGCGGCGCAGCGTGGAGCCGGTCTCGGTGAGGTCGACGAGCGCGTCCATCAGCTCGGGCACCTTCGCCTCGGTCGCGCCGTAGGAGAAGTGGACCTCGACGGGGATGCCGAGCTTCTCGAAGAACGCGCGGGTGCAGTTCGGGAACTCGGTGGAGATGCGGCTGCCCGGCGCGATGTCGGCCGCCGAGTGCACCGGCGAATCGTCGGGGACGGCGAGCACCATCTTCACCACGCCGGCGCCGGTCTTGGCGTACGGAAGCTCGGCGACCTCTACGACGTCGGCGCCGGACTCGGTCACCCAGTCGTGGCCGGAGATGCCCAGGTCGAAGTGGCCGTCCTGCACGAAGAGCGGGATCTCCTGCGGGCGCAGGATCTTCACCTTCGCGATGCGCGGGTCGTCGATCGTCGGGTTGTACGCCCGAGACGACTTCTTCACCTCGAGGTCGGCCTGCGAGAAGAGGAGCATCGTCTGCTCCTCGAGAGAGCCTTTCGGCAGTGCGAGCGAGAGCATATCCTGGTCCCTTCGACGTCCGCCCTATCCTTTCGCCATCTTCTCCTTGAGCGCGGCGACCGCCTCGCGGTACTCGGGCATGCCCGTCCCGAGGATCTGCGCCGCCAGCACCGCGGCGTTGCGCGCGCCGTTTATCGCGACGCAGGCGACCGGCACGCCGCTGGGCATCTGCACCATCGACAGCAGCGAGTCGAGCCCGCCGAGGTCGGAGGTCTTCATCGGCACCGCGATGACCGGCAGCGGCGTGTAGGCGGCGACCACCCCGCCGAGGTGAGCGGCCTTGCCGGCGGCCGCGATGATCACCCGCATGCCGCGGTCGGCGGCGCCACTCGCCCACTCGTGCACGACGGAGGGCTGGCGGTGCGCGGAGGCGACCTTCACCTCGTACGCCACGCCCAGCTCCTCGAGCGCGCGCAGGCAATCCTCCATGACGGGCATGTCGGACTTGCTGCCCATCACGACCCCCACGAGCGGCGTCTCAGCCACGGTGTCCTCCTCCTCGCATCGCGGTCATTCGATGGTACACCCCTCGCCGAAGAGCAGCGCCCGCTCGTCGGCGCTCAGCGCGGCGCGAGCCTGGTCGCGGACGTTGTTCACACCCGAGAAGAACTCGCGCATCATCGCGACGAGAAGGTAGCGGCCCTTCTCGGTGAGCTCGATCGCCTCGGCGTCGTCGCGCGAGAACGCCCCGGCCGCACGCATGAACGCCAACTCGAGCCGCAGCCCGCGCTCGATGGAGACCCCGAAGTCTTCCTCGAAGGCCGCCCTGTCGAGCTTGAGGCCGAAGAGTCCCATCAGGAAGCGGTAGCGCATCCTCTCGCGCGGCCGGAAGAACCGGCTCGCGGAGACCGACATCCTGCCCGAACCTATCATCGCTTCGTACTCGCGCAGCGAGAACGTGTTCACGTAGATGCCGCCCTCCAGATACGAGAAGGCGCCCGATCCCAGGCCGACGTAGTCCTCGTAGTCGACGATGTACTCGTCGATCATCCCCCCCGCCACGCGCGAGAACGTCCACGCGCTCGCGGGCTCGAACGCCTCCGCCAGTCCTCGCGAGAGGATCCCGTAGTAGCGCGCCTCGCGGGCGTAGCTCACGCGGCCGACGGTGCGCGCGAGCGAGCGGGCGACGGCGGGCGAGGCCATCAGCGGATAGAACGTCGTCTGGTTGCAGCCGCTCGCCGCGAGCAGCTCGACGTCGCGGCGCAGCATCGCCTCGGTCTGGCTCGGGAAGTTGAAGATCATGTCGACGTTGAGCGAGTGGAACCGCCCGGCCACGCTCGCGATGCGCTCGAGGATCTCCTCGCCGGAACCGTATTTATCTCGTCTCTCCATCTGCTCGAGCAGCCCGTCGTCGAAGGACTGCGCGCCGACGGAGAGCCGCTGCACGCGCGAGAGTAGCGGCTCCACGATCTCGGGGACGAGGTGGTTGGGATTCGTCTCGCTCGACACCTCGCGGATGCAGAACAGCGCGCGCGCGAGGTCGATCGTCCGGCACAGCTCGTCGACGAGGATCGTCGGCGTCCCGCCTCCGATGTAGAGCGCCTCGAAGTCGTAGCCGAGCGCGGAGACCATCCGCATCTCCTCGCGCAGGCTGCGGAAATACGCGCGCGCGCGCTCCTCGTGGAAGGGGTAGCGGTTGAACGAGCAGTACGGGCAGAGCCGCTCGCAGAAGGGGACGTGCAGGTAGAGCAGGTACGGGACCCCGGCGCGCGGCCCGGGCAGAGAGGTGACGCCCGCGGGGTCGAGCGCGAGGTAGCGGCGGTTCGCCCCGCGCATGAAGGTCGTGAGGAGACGCTCGGTGAGCATCAGCCGGCCAGCGCCCTCAGGGCGATGTCGCGGCGGTAGTGCATGCCCTCGAAGGAGATGCGCGAGGCGGCCTCGTACGCCCGCTCGCGGGCGAGCTCGAAGGTAGGAGCGAGCGCGGTGACGTCCAGCACGCGCCCACCCGCGGTGACGAGCACGCCGTCGACGAGCGCCGTGCCCGCGTGGTAGACCTTCACGCCCTCGACACTCTCGGCGTCCTCGATCCCGGTTATCGGCAGGCCGGTGGGGTAGTCGCCCGGATACCCTCCGGAGGCGAGCACCACCGAGACGGCGACGTCGTCGCGCCATTCCAGCGGCACCTGCGCGAGCCGCCCTTCGCAGACCGCGAGCATGACCTCGACGAGGTCGGTGGTCAGACGCGGAAGCAGGACCTGCGTCTCGGGGTCGCCGAAGCGCGCGTTGTACTCGAGCACCTTCGGGCCGTCCTCCGTGAGCATGAATCCGCCGTAGAGCACGCCGGCGAACGGGCAACCGTCCTCGGCCATGCCGGCGACGGTGTCCTCCAGCACGCCGCGCATCACGGCGAGCGTCGCGTCGTCCACGATGGGGACGGGCGAGTAGACGCCCATGCCGCCGGTGTTCGGGCCCGTGTCACCGTCGCCGACGCGCTTGTGGTCCTGCGCGGGCGCCATCGGCGCGACGGTGACGCCGTCGGTGAAGGCGAGCAGCGAGCACTCCGGCCCGGAGAGCATCTCCTCGACGAGCACGGTGGCGCCGGCATCGCCGAAGCGGCCGGAGAAGCACTCGCGCACCGCCGCGCGCGCGGCGGCGATGTCCTCGGCGATGATCACGCCCTTGCCCGCGGCGAGCCCGTCCGCCTTCACGACGACGGGAGCGCCGACCTTCTCCAGGTGCGCGAGGGCGCCGGCCTCGTCGGTGAACCACGCAGCGCCCCCCGTGGGGATCGAGTGCCGCGCCATGACCTCCTTGGCGAAGCGCTTCGAACCCTCGAGCCGGGCGGCGGCGGCGTTCGGGCCGAAACAGCGGATGCCCTGCGCGAGCACGGCGTCGGCCACGCCCGCGACGAGCGGCACCTCGGGACCGATAACGACGAGGTCGACGGCGTGCCGGAAGGCGAAGGCCCCGACGGCCGCTGGATCGTCGATCGCCAGGCCGATGTTGCACGCGATCGCCTCTGTGCCGCCGTTCCCGGGAGCGACGAGCACCTCGGACACGTGCGGCGAACGGAGGAGAGAGTCGACGATGGCGTGCTCGCGCCCGCCGCTGCCGAGTACGAGGATGCGCATGGTGCCTCCCGCTGGAAGGGGTCCGGCGATGTCACGGTGATTGTAGCGGAGACGACGGCGAGAATCGGATGGAACACGCGGAGAGAGCCTGCCATCATCGTGGACATGGACCCAGCGAACACCACCGCCACCGCCGAGGACGCCGCAAGGCGCGCGGCCGCGCTCGTGGAGGACGACCCCACGGCGGCGCACACGCTGGCCTCGCTCGCGGCCGCCGTCGGGCTGAGCCCGAGCCACCTGCGCCGCGTCTTCGCGCGGAAGTTCGGCCTCTCACCCGCAGCGTACGCGCGCGCGGTCCGGCTCGGGCGCATGCGCGAGGGGCTGCGCGAAGGCCGCGGCGTCGCGCGCGCCGGGTTCGAGGCCGGGTTCGGCTCCGGTCGCGCGATCTACGAGCACGCCACGCGCGGGCTGGCGATGGCGCCGTCGGCGTACGGGCGCGGAGGCCGCGGCCTCGAGGTGCGCTACTCCACCGGAGCCTCGCGGCTCGGCCGCGTGCTCGTCGGGGCGACGGAGCGCGGCGTGTGCTGCGTGCTCTTCGCCGACGACGACACAGCCGCCGAGGCGGCGCTGCGCGCGGAGTTCCCCGCCGCCGTGCTGGCCCGCGACGACGCGGGCATCGCGGAGCAAGTGCGCCGCGTGGTCGGGCTGATCGACGGCACGGGCGCGTCAGCCGACATCCCGCTCGACCTCGTCGGCACGCCTTTCCAGCGGGCGGTCTGGGCGGAGCTGCGGCGCATCCCGCCGGGGGAGACGGCGACGTACGCCGAGGTCGCGCGCCGCATCGGCGAGCCGCGCGCGGTGCGCGCCGTCGCGGGCGCGTGCGCGGGCAACCACGCTGCCGTCGTCGTGCCGTGCCACCGCGTCGTGCGCTCCGACGGCGGCCTCGGCGGCTACAAGTGGGGAGTCGAGCGCAAGCGCGACCTGCTAGAGAACGAGCGCTGAGAGCGGCGAGCTGCGCCACCGGCCGGGAAGGTGCAGCCCCTTCGGGCGAGCTCCGCGCTACGGCCGAGCCCTGCGGTCTCGGCCTGCGCTCCGAATCGCCCTCCGGGACTCACCTTCCCGCCTTCGGGGATCGCGGACGCGCTGTGAGCCGGGATATACAGACTGTACTTGCCCTCGAGCGTATATCACGAGACACCAGCGAAACCGCTGGTGAGGACGGGATTCCGGAGACCGACCGTCCGAGACGGTGACGTCTTATGCAGAAAGTGGCAGTCTGTGCACGTGGATAGTACAGACTGTCCAATCATTGTTCGAGCGAGCCTGCTGAGCTAATCCAGCTGGTTCTCTAAGCCTGCGTCCCTGCAACTCCCTGCGACATGCGCGCGTCCGGTCCTCAATCCTCATCTGCTGCGTGATGACCGCGACACTGGGCACCCGTATGCTGGCTTTGATGTCAAGCGCGTCCAACCAGATTGATTGGGGGGACGAGATGATGGGTGCACTTCGGAGGCTTCGGTGGGGAATCTCGACGGTGTTGCCGCTCGTTATACTCGTCGCCGTCGCTCCAGCACCTGCGTTCGCCAACAAGTACACCGTTAACAGGCACGAGGACCAATTCCACTGGGGCGTCGCGAGCACGATTTGAGTGAATTCGAATCCACCAGTCGCGAACACTAAGGTCGCGAGTATAGTCGCGCATCGCACCGACTGGAACGCCATCGCCGAGATCGGTCATCAGTGGACGGGCGGCGGCTCTCGCTACGGCTTCTACGTCTACGGCTCTTATGGTTCGTACAACGAGGTCTACATACGCAGCGTCGCCGCCGACTCATATCACCGGTACTGGACCGGCTGGAGATTCAGCGACAACCGGTACTACTTCTGGATGGATGATCCGGGTTCGGAGGTCGGGTCCGTCTACTACACCAACATGACTTCTAGCTGGTCGTGCGTCAATGCTGAACGTGATTGCCCTGCAGGCAGCTACTACGACAATGTGGCCTGCTTCAACTCTCTGACTTTCCGAAACTCGACGTGGGCTTCCTGGGGAAACTGGGATGGACAAGCCCCCTGCAGCGACAATGATGTGTACTACAATGCCCGGCAGACAGCCGTCAACCACATCGACGTGATAGGGCAGTGACGCCTTTGGCCCCGGTACGAGGGAGGTGCGCTTAGATGGCCACGAAGTCCCGCTTGGCTGCTACATCATTGCTGCTCGTGGCAGCAATCGTTGCGATTGTCGGGCTCGCCGCGAACAGCCCCCGGACATCCGCGCACTCAGGCGCGTCAGAGTGGGTGAACCCCGGAGCACCTCACTGGCCCGCTGAGATGCAGAGAGATTGGTTCGAGCGCGGAAGCGCGGACGCGACGAAAGTCGCGAGCATCAGAGCGGTCGCAGGCAAGGCGGGGTACGGTTTCCGTCCTGCGTTCCGCAGCTAATTGCCCTTCTGGGCCACGTCCGAGGATAAAAGTGCAGGTCAGGGGTTTGCGACCAGTCGGAAATCGCGAAATGTCATAGATACACGTTTCGTGAATTGCGGGTTGCA
>JBAZZO010000020.1 GCA_041658765.1 Coriobacteriia bacterium
AGCTTCTGACCAGCGGGAATACGGACGCCTAGATACACGCCGTTTCTGCGCATGATCGCTCGTCTTCGCAGCTTAGACCCATCAAACGCGGACTATTCGCGGGAGTTAGCTGCGGAACCCAGGCCAGCGGCGCGCCCAGATTCATCTTGCGCCGAGTGTAACGGACGCGGCGCGCCGTCTGTGTGGATGCCCGGGTTAGATGCTGCGCCAAGAGCTCGCGAGCGCTAATCGAGGGAGTAGGTGACCTTCCCGCCAGCGACCGTGACATGTCCGGACGCCTGCAGCGCCCTCACGACAGCCTGGACTTCGATCTCCGAGAGCTGCTGCTTCTTGAAGTGAGTGGCGATGTGTCGCGCTAGCGTCTTGTCGCTGCGAGGTCTGGTGCTCTTGGGCTGGCGCAGCGCGTCAACGATGACTCTCGCGCGTTCCTGTGCCGACTTCTTGGGATTCGCATTGACCTGGGGCATCGCTTCTATGGATGCCGAGCGCGCCGCGAAGATGTGTCGAGTCTTAAGGTGCTTGATGAGCGGGTCAAAACCGGTGTCCTTGGAGATGATGTGAAAGAACGCCGCCGGATCCTCCGTCGCCATCTCACCGATGTAGAACGCGATGTGGAAGTCGAGGGCGTTGGGCCCCGAGCCCGACATCTTGATGTAGCGGGCCCTCTCACCCATGCGCTGGACGGCGGACACGAGCTCGAAGGGCAGCTTCGCCTGACTTGCGCCGACGAAGATCAGTACCCGGTAGGGGTCCTGCTCCAAAGCGCCGAGAGAAGAGGGTTGGACGCTCTCGAAGTCGATGAGCACAATGTTTGTCCGCAAGTGCCGACCTCCATTCGTCGCGTGCATCCAACGTCGGGCAGTTGAGCGGCGAACGAAGTGAGTCCGCTCGAACTGCTTGTTCGAATCCACACGAAGTACCTACATCCTGTCCTGCCAGTAGAACGGACGGCGGCGATTGTGCGCCACGGCTAGCACGTAGACTTCATCGTCAACGAGCGAGTAGACCACGCAGTACGGGAACCGGGCCATCAGCTTCTTGCGTGCCGGATCACGTGCGATCGGCGACGAAGCCGGAAGCAGGCGAATCTGATCACCCGCTCGCTCGAAGTCGACGAGGAACGCGGAACCGAGCCCTGGCCCCTCGAGCTCGTAGAATGCGGCGGCTTCCTCCAGCTCGCGTTGAGCTGTCGGGTGGAGGCGGATCCTGTGAGTCACCGGAGGGCGGCGCGCGCCTTGGAGAGCGCCTCCTCCATAGAGACGGTCTCGACCGCTCCGGTGACGATTTCCTGGTGCCGCCGCACCGCCTCTTCGAGCCAGAGCTGCTCGATCTCAGACTCCGAAAGCTCGTCGAGGCTGTCGAGCAGATCGCGGGCGAGGCCTGCACGACCGGATGGATCCAGTCGCAGCGCTTCACGCTTGAGTTCGTCGATAGTCATGGAGCTCACCTCTTCGTCGTCCAACTACCCATCAATCATACGCCCGGGACGGACATGCTGACCACGACGCAACCGCCGCGCGTTGTGTCGGTTCGAACAGTGTATATGCAGACTGTGTGATCCCCCGACGCAGCTCCTGTCTTCTGCGTAACACGATACGCCAGGCGAGTTCAGGCAGGTAGACGCCGAGTGGATCGAGTGTTACGCAGTCTGTGTATCGCGCCGATCCTCCCTACCGCCCCGCCTCGATGCCCCGCGCGCCGATCCAGATCGCGTAGACCAGCAGCACCGCCGCGCCGGCGCCGATGGCGGTCGCAGCGCCTACGGCGCGGCCGAGAGCACCGAACGCGAGCGCGCCGAACGGCATGACGCCCATGAACGCGAGGACGAACAGCGCCATGACCCTCCCGCGCAGCTCGGGCGGCACCTTCGCCTGGAGGCTGGTGTTGATGCCCGACGTCGATGCGAGGAACGCTCCGCCGATCACGACGAGCAGCCCGGCGGTCAGCACGAACGAACGCGAAAGTGCGATGCCGATGAGCCCGAGCGACATCACCAGCACGGCGGCGCGCACGATCCGGTCGCGCCGCACCGTCGCCGGCAGGCTCGCGATCACCAGCGCTCCGACGAGCGCGCCGAGGCCGTTCGCCGCCATCAGCATGGCGTACCCCGAGCTCTTCACGTGCAGCGTCTCGACGGCCACCACCGGCATGAGCGTGGTGAACGGCATGCCGAAGATCGTCACCATCGCCTGCGTGGAGAGCAGCACCGCCGCGTCGCGCTCGTGGCGCACGTAGCGCAGGCCGGCGGCGATGTTGCGCCAACCGCTCTCGCCGGTCTTCTCCGGGCGCGTCTGGCGCGGATGGATGACGGCGAGGGCCGCGATGACCGCGAGGAAGCTGACGGCGTTCGCGTAGAAGACCTCGGTGACCCCGAAGCGCGCGAAGATGAGCGCGCCGATCATCGGCCCGACGAGTCTCGCCCCGTTGAACTGCGCGGCGTTGAGCGCGATGGCGTTGAGCAGCGACTTTCGCGGCACGAGATCGGGCACGGTCGCCTGCCACGCGGGGAACGTGAACGCTGACGCCGCGCCGCCCACGAGCGTGAGGCCGTAGACCCATGCCATCGTGATGCCGCTCGTCTGCGTCAGCACGCCGAAGAGCGCGGCCTGCGCCATCATCACGACCTGCAGCCAGATGATCAGCCGCCGCCGGTCGACACGGTCGGCCACCGCGCCAGCGAAGAGTATGAAGACGAAGATCGGCGCGCCCGAGAGGAAGTTGACCACCCCGAGCGTGAGCGACGAGCGCGTGAGCTGGTAGACGAGCCAGCCGAGCGCGACGTTCTGCATCCACGTCCCGACGTTGGAGAGGAACGCGCCCGTGAGGAAGTAGCGGAAGTCGCGGTAGCCCAGCGATTCGAACGTCTTGAAGCGGCCGAGGATGCCCTGGGGCGGGCCTTCGACGTTCGCTTCGGAAGTGGGGATGTCGGGTCGCTGCATGAGGCCATCGTAGCATCGCCGCTGTGATAGGCTCGTCCACGTCATCGAACGAAAGGGAGCGCATGCGCGAGGTCGCGGTCGTCGCTGCGGGAGGCGCCATCGGCGCCGCCGCGCGATACGCCTTCGGGGCGTGGGCCGCCGACCGCTTCGGCGCTGCGTTCCCGTGGCACACGCTCGTCATCAACGTCGGCGGCGCCTTCCTCCTCGGGCTGCTCATGGCGCTCTCGGCCGAGCGCGGCCTGCTCGGTCCCGGCTGGCGCATCTTCGCGGGTGTGGGCGTCCTCGGCGGTTTCACGACGTTCTCCACGCTCGCTTACGAGTCGATCCGCCTCGTCGAGCAGGGCTCGGCCGCGGCCGGGCTCGCGAACATGTTCGGCAGCGGGGTCGCGGGGCTCGCGGCGGCGGTCGCCGGTCTCGCCCTCGGCAGATTGCTGTAGGAAAGGACTCCATGGACATCGAAGGCGCTGCGAAGCGCGTGACGCTCTACATCGGCGAGTGCGATCGCTGGGACCACAAGCCGTTGTACGAGGCGATCGTCGAGCGGCTGCGGGCGGAGGGCTGCGCGGGAGCGACCGTGCTGCGCGGCATGTCGGGCTTCGGCAAGCACAGCCGCATCCACACGGCCGCCATCCTGGACTTCTCGGCGGACCTGCCGGTGGTGGTCGTCTTCGTCGACACGCCGGAGCGCGTCGACCGGGTGCTGCCGATGGTGGAGGAGATGGTCGACGGCGGTCTCGTCGTCGTCGAGGACGTCACCGTGGCCAAGTACTCGCACCACGAGGTCAGCGGACGGTGAGGTAGCTCCATCCCGAGATCGTCGAAGGGTGCTCTGCGTCGTTGTGCGTCGCCTTCAGCCTCCATCGGCCCGTGTACGGGAGAACGATGGCGGCGCGGTAGCGCGTGGACCCGGCGTCGTCCCATGCGCGGCCCAGCACCGACGATCGCAGCACCCAGCGGCCGTCCTCATAGCGGTAGCAGTCGACGATCACGGGGTACGTTCCCGGCCGGTGGCGTGGCTTGAGAAGGCCGGACGCGACGAATCTGACGTTGCGGCGCGCGTAGGCCGGCACGGTCGGCGCGGCGAGGTACGCCCGCGGGAGCACTTCCAGCGTCGCGCTCGTCGTCTCGTGCGACGTGATGCGCCACAGCGTGCGCACGGTGAGCGTGAGCGGCTGCGCGAAGACGACGCCGCCCGCGGCGTCCGCGGTGCGAGTGGCGATCGGGCTCCACGTGCGCCCGTTGGTCGAGCGCCAGAAGCGGGCCGTAGCGCCCGGCAGCGGCGCGGAGCTCGCCTCGTCGGCGATCGTGCACGCGATGTTGACCGTGACGCGTGCGCCGTACGCGCGGGTGTCGGGAGCGACCCTGAGCGTCGCTCCCAGGCCCACGGCCCGCACGGAGGTGTCGATGCTCACGTCGGACGAGCGATTCCCCGCGCGGTCGAGCGCGTAGGCGGTGATGGTGTGAGGTCCGGGCACGGAGGTCATCGCGTCGTTGCCGCGCGTCCACGGGCCGTCGTCGACCCGCCACCACGTGGACGCGACGCCCGAGGCGGCATCGGTGCCCGTCACGGAGACGTGCGCCCGCCCCAGGTACGTCCCGCTGGCGGCGAGCGAGGCAGCGGGCGCGACGCGGTCGATCAGCACGGTCGCGGTGCGGGCCGGCTCGACGTTGCCGTCGTGGTCGGTCGAGAAGAACGCGATCGTGGTGGCGCCTTCCGCGCTCACCACCGTCGGCGCGGCGTACGTGGAGAGCTCGCCGGCGCCGACGCGGATGTAGGACGAGGCGACGCCGGAGCCCGCGTCGAATGCGCCGAGGGTGAGCGAGACGTCGTGCGAAGACCAGCCTCCCGACGGGATGCCCGATACCTGCGTGGCGGGCGACACGACGTCGGGCACGAACTTCTCGATGCGGTTGTTGTTCTGGTCGCAGACGTAGAGGTCGCCCGCACGTGAGAACGCGAGTGCGTAGGGGTGGTTGAAGCGTCCCTGCGCCGAGCCGAGCTGTCCCCAGCCCCAGACCCAGGCGCCGCCGGTAGAGAACTTCTGGATGCGGTTCCCGTTCGTGTCGGCGACGTAGACGAGGCCGTTGCGGGGGTTCACGGCCACGCCCATCGGGCTCGAGAGCGCTCCGAGTGCCGAGTCGGAGCCGTCCCACGAGGTGACGGGCGTGCCTTCACGGTCGAAGACCGCGATCCGGCCGTTGCCGGTGTCGGCGACATAGAGCGTGCCGGATGCGTCCACCGCTATGCCATGGGGCTGGGCGAGGCCGTCGACCGCGCGCAGGAATCGCCCGTTCGCATCGAAGGCCTGGATGCGGCCGTTCAGCCCGTCGGCCACCCAGACGGTGCCGGACGCGTCGACGGCCACCCCTGTCGGGTAGCGGAACTGCCCGGCGCCGGTACCGACGACTCCCCAGTCGCGGACGAAGCCTCCGGTGGCGGTGAACTTCTGCACTCTAGCGTTGCCGGAGTCGGCGACGTACACCGAGCCGTCCGGCGCGATGGCGATCCCGTCGGGCTCGATGAAGGAGCCATGCCCGCTCCCGCTCGATCCCCATGCGGCGAGGAAGGTTCCCGAGGCCGTGAAGCGCTGCACGCGGTGGTTGTAGCGGTCGACCACGTAGACCTGGCCGGTCGACCCGACGGCGACGCCGCAGGGCTGCTGGAAGCGCGTGCTCCCGCCCCATGCGGTCTCGAACGTCTCGGCCGCTCCCGGGACTGGCACGGCGAGCGCGACGAGGAGGGCGGCCGTGACCAGCGGGGTCATGATGCGGGATCCTCGCACGCCGTCTCCTTCCCTTTCGATCCGCTGCGGCTCTACTATCGGTCACATGATGTCTTCGCGTACAGAGGAGCAGCACGCCGCGTGCCGTGCGGGAGCGGCGTTCGCTATCGCATGCGCGATCGCGCTCGGCGCCCCGGCGCTCGCTATCGCCTCCGCCCGAGCGTTCGACGCGTCGCGCGCCGTCTCGCACGCCGCCGCGCTCGCGCGTTTCGGCGTGCGCGTCGAGGGCACGGCCGCGGAAGCGCGAGGCGCCTCGTACGTCGCGGGCGTGCTGCGCGGATACGGATACCGCGTCTGGGTACAGCGGGTGACGTTGCCGAACGGGCGCGCTTCGCGCAACGTCATCGCGGAGAGGATCGGCCGTTCGACGAGCGTCGTCGTGCTCGGCGCGCATCTCGACAGCAAGCGCCCGTCGCCGGGCGCGAACGACAACGGTTCCGGTTGCGGGACGCTCCTCGAACTCGCCCGCGACCTTCGCGGCGCGGACGTCGTGCCGACCGTGCGGTTCGCCTTCTTCGGCGCGGAGGAGTCGATCGACGGCGTCGAGGCGCACCACCACTACGGTTCGCGCGCGTACGTTCGATCGCTCTCGAGCACCGCGCGGGCGCGTGTCGCGGGGATGATCTCCGTCGACATGGTCGGCTACGGGAGCCGGTTCAACGTGCGCTCGATGGGCAGAGGCCCCCAGGGGCTGGTGAGCGAGATGCTGGCCGAGAGCCGCTCGCGTGGGGTGTCGATGACGTATCTCGCGGACGGCGGCCGCTGGGGCTGGAGCGACCACGAGGCCTTCGAGGTGGCGGGGATCCCCGCGGCTTGGCTCGAGTGGAGGCCGGACCCGGCGTGCCACACGAGCGGGGATGTCGCTCGCAGGCTCGACTCGCGGCGCGTCGCGACGACGGGGACGTTCCTGCGCGCGTGGCTGCTCGGTCTGCGCGCGGCCGACCTCGACGACTGGCGATGAAGGCCGGCATCGCGATGGAGGACACCTGGAAGCGCATCGCCGGGCGCGCGCTCGCGTTCTCGCTCGGCGTGCTGTGGGGGTTCTTCGTCGCCTTCAACGCGGTCTTCTCCGACATGGGCGCCGGCGAATGGCCTGGCGTGGTCGCGTACGTTTTCGTCGCGTATGCGCTGCTCGGCCTAGCGTTCGGCCTCGCCGGACCTAGAGCGGGTATCCGATGGGCGGCGTGGCTCGCCGGTCCAGCGGTGCTCCTGCTCGTGCTCTACAGCCTGCGCGAGACGGGGAGGCTCGGCTGGCACGCGCTCGTGCTCGCGCTCGTCGTCGCCGGCAGCGTCGGCGGCGCGGCGCTGGGCGCGAGGGTGCGCGCTACCCCAGCCACTCCCTGACGGCGTCCTCGACGCCCTCTTTGCCCGCGTCGACCACGCCGGTGAACCGCTCGGGCAGGCCGTCGAGCTCGGCGAGCGCGTGCGGCACGGGCGACGCGCCCGGTGCGAGATCCGCGATGCGGCCCAGCAGCTCGACTCCCGACAGCCCCGCGACGTCGGCCGGCAGCGGCTCACCGGCGCCGACGCTGTCAAGGGCGCGGTAGACGTCGGCGCCGAACTTCGCCCAGTGAGCGGTCGACACGACGAGCACGGGGTCCTCTCCGCGCAGTCTCTCCGCGACCTCCCAGGCGACCGCGGTGTGGGGATCGAGCAGGTAGCCGTACTCCTCCCACACCTGCCGCACGACGGCGAGCGACTCGTCGTTGGTCACCCAGTCTGCTGAGAAGTGCTCGCGGACCTTCGCGAACGTCTCGCGGTCGACCTGGAAGCGTCCGTCGGCGGCGAGCCGCGCCATCCACTCGCGCACGCGCCGCGCGTCGGCGAGTTCGAAGAGCAGGCGCTCGAGGTTGGACGAGACGAGGATGTCCATCGACGGGCTCGGTGTGGTGACGAAGCCACGCGCGGAGATGTCGTAGACGCCGGTCGCGATGAAGTCCGCCAGCACGTTGTTCTCGTTGCTCGCGCACAGCAGGCGCGAGATGGGCACGCCCATACGCTTGGCGTAGTACGCGGCCAGGATGTTGCCGAAGTTGCCCGTGGGCACACAGATGTCGAGCGGCTCGCCGGCCTTGACCCCGCCGGAGGCGACCATGTCCGCGTAGGCGCTCGCGTAGTAGACGATCTGCGGCAGGAGCCGCCCCCAGTTGATCGAGTTCGCGCTCGATAGCGCGAGACCGCGCGCGTGCAGCTCGGCCGCGAACGCCGGGTCCGCGAAGGCCGCCTTGACCGCCGTCTGGCAGTCGTCGAAGTTGCCGCGGACGCCGAAGACGCCGACGTTGCGGCCGCGCTGCGTGACCATCTGCTTGCGCTGGATGTCGGAGACGCCCTCGGCCGGGTAGAAGACGACGATCGAGGTGTGCTCGCGGTCGGCGAAGCCCTCGAGCGCGGCTTTGCCGGTGTCGCCGCTCGTCGCGACGAGGACGAGGTAGTCGTCGACCGCCTCGCCCGCGTCGCGTCTGATGTCGATCGCCTCGGAGAAGAACGGCGGCATGCACTGGAGCGCCATGTCTTTGAAGGCGCTCGTCGGGCCGTGCCAGAGCTCGAGCACGTGCGTGCCCGCGACGACCTCCTCGACGTGCGCCACGTCGGGGTGGTCGAAAGCGTCGCCGTACGCGTCGCGCATGAGGTCCGCGATGCGCTCGTCGTCGACGTCGACGCGGAAGAGGCCGAACAGGTACGCCGCGCGCTGCCAGTACGGGAGGTCGGCGAGCTCGAGCACGTCGTCGAGTGGGAGGTGGGGGAGCGACTCGGGGATGAAGAGGCCGCCGCCCTCCGCGATGCCCTTCACGACGGCGCCGCTGAACGCGGGCAGGGTGGCGTCGAGCCCGCGCGTGTCTTGATAGCGGAGCGGTTCCATGCGTGCAGGATAGCAGAGGGGCGGACCACTGAGTGTCGGTCCTTCTCACTCCACCCGGCCGAAGCCGTAGCACAGCGCGCGGAATGATGCCGATCGCCACGAGTTGGTCTACGCTGGTAGCGACCACGCGAGGGCGGGAGGGGCATGAAGCACGTCATCGTCATCCTCGACGGCGCCGCCGGTTGGCCGTTGCCCGAGCTCGACGGACGAACGACGCTGGAGGCTGCCCGGACGCCGAACCTCGACGCCCTTGCGGCCGAGGGGACACTCGGTCTCGCTCAGACCGTGCCCGAGGGCGCCGAGCCTTCGTCCGCCGCCGCCTGCACGGCCATCCTCGGCTACGACCCGGTCGCCAACGCCGTCGGCCGGGGGGCCATCGAGGCCGCGAGCATGGGGATCGCTCTAGGGCCGGGGCAGGTGGCGCTACGGCTCAACCTGGTGAGCATCGTCGACGGCCGCATGAGCTCCTACGCGTGTGGTCACATCCCCACGCTCGACTCCGCGGCGATCATGCGGGACCTCTCGGACGCCCTCGCCGGCGATGTCTTCTCGTTCCATCCGGGGGTCTCGTACCGGCATATCCTCGTCGTCACGGGTCACCGTGAGCTCTTCGAGGCTCGGTACACCCCGCCTCATGACATCTCGGACAAGCCGGTGTCGGCGTACCTGCCCGACGGTCCGGGCGCGGACCTGCTCCTCGACCTGATGGAGCGGGCGCGGCCCGTCCTTGCGGCGTCGGCGGTCAACAACGCGCGGGCGCGCAAGGGGCAGGTCGTCGCGAGCCACATCTGGCCGTTCTGGCCAGGCGTCGCCCCCGAACGGCTCATCCCCTTCGCGGCGACTCGAGGCCGGCACGCCGCGTTGACGTCCGGCGTCGATCTGCTCAACGGGCTGGCAAGGCTGTTCGGTATCGACCGGCTCGAGATCGATGGCGTCACGGACGGTTCCGACAACGACTACGCGGCGCAGACCGCCGGCGCCCTCGCAGCGCTCAAGGACCACGACGTGGTGTTCGTGCACGTGGAGTCGCCCGACGAAGAGGGTCATGCCGGCAACATCGGGGGCAAGATCGCGGCGATCGAGGACATCGACCGTGAGGTCGTCGGTCCGCTGCGCGACGCCATGCTCTCCGCCGAGGGGGGCATGCGGCTTCTCGCGATGCCCGACCATCCCACGCCGATCGCGATCAAGACGCACGTGGGGGAGGCCGTCCCGTTCGTCATCGCGGGCTCGGGCGTGCCGGCCAACGGCGGCGGCGGATTCGACGAGCACTCCGCGGCGGCCACCGGTCTGCGCGTCGACCCCGGACACCTCGTTCTCGACAGGATGCTCGCCGACCAGATCGACTGAGGCGATCCTGCTCCTAGCCCAGTGCGGGAGTCGCGGTGCGTCCACGTACGAGCACGCTCCGGCGCGGGCGGGACGCACAAGTCGCCGCGAGACGCGAGGCCAGCGCGCGTGCTCGGTCCTCGCCCGCGTCGCGGTCGGACGGGTGCGCCGTGGGGCCGGGGACGGATGCGACGCCGAGCGGTCGGAGCCCGCAGGCGGCCAGCGACCTGGCGGTGCGTCTCGCACTGGTGGGGGACATGCCGAGTACGCCCGTGAGCCCCGCGCCCTCGCCGACGGCCGCGATGAGTGCGACGTGGGCGTCCGCGCTCATCGCGGGCTGCGACGCCGAGCCGCGAGTCACGCGGGCGAGGCGGGCTAGCAGCGACTGGAGCGCCGCGTCGGTACGCCGGAAGTTGCCCGATGTCCCGATGAGCAGGCCGTCGGCGTCGGTGATCGAGCGTGCGAGGCCCGTGAGGTCGTCCTCGATGTCGCAGATGCCGGTGCTCCGACAGCCACCGCATCCCGTGCAGCAGCGTATGTAGCGCTCGTAGAGCCGGACCCTCTCGACGTCGGCTCCTGCCGCCTCCAGCGTCCTGGCGGCCGTCTCTACGGCCGCGGTGATGGTGCCTCCCCTGATGGGACTCCCGTCGATCGCGATGACGCGCATGCGATGTTCCTCCCTACGCGGCCGGTGACGGTGCGCGTTCTTCCGTCCCACGGCGAGGCGGCAGGCCCCCAGCGACCTCTTCGATGCAGTCGTCTATCTGGTCCACGGCGGCGCGCGCCGCGGCGATGGCCGATCGCAGGCTCATACGCTCCAGCGCGGCGTCCCGCTCGTCTCCGAGTGCGGCCCAGTCCTCGACGGCGCGCATCGTCTCCGTGCGCAGTCTGTCGAGGCGCGCCTGGTAGAGGTCGCGTGCGGCGCGCAGCACCGCGAGGAGGGTGTCGTCCGGGATGTCGGCTGCTAGGAAGAGCCGCAGCCAGAGGGGGTCGCGGACCGATGGGGGTTCTGGTGCGGCCGCCAGACGGCGCAGCAGGTCGGTCCTGCCGGTCTCCGTGAGCGCCCACAGACGGCGGTCGGGCCTGCCGCGCTGCGCGATCGGTCGTGCGCTGACGAGTCCGTCGCGCTCCAGGCGGTCGAGTGTGCGATAGACCTGCGCCTGGTCTGCGGGCCACGCGTGAGCCGCCGCGCGGTCGAAACCGCGGGTCTTCAGATCGTAGCCGGACATCGGCTCGCGGCCCAGGAACCCCAGGATAGCGATCTCCAGCGACATCTAACCGCCCAGGTCAGTGCTAATAGACAAATCATATATAGGATAAGTCCAATAATAATGCAAGTCTCGACCACGAATCTAGCCATGCGGGCTTAGCGCCTGCTCAGCCAGGTAGACGGAACCCTCGACCAAAGGTGGATGCGGCAGAAACGGTTCTGGACGCCGAAAACCCCCGGAATGCCGAACGGCGAGACCTCTGGGGGAGATCTCGCCGTTCGGTGCGGCCCCGGGGGAAGGGCCATGGAGAGGGGGAGGGAGGAAGGGTGGCTGGGTGGCCTGGGTGCCGTCCTCTTCTATCTCGACAGGCGTGCTATCGCAGCGCCTGGAGTAGATGCCCGTAGGTCTCGGCGTCGATCTCGCCGCGGGCGAAACGCTCCCGCACGATCGCGACGGCCGTGTCGTCACGAGGGGCCGGAGCCGGGGTGACGGCCGCGGCGGTCGTGGTGTGGTGGCCGCAACCCGCGCCGATCAGGTGACGCTGCGACATCACGAGCCACAGGATGAGCCCGACGAACAAGAGCGGAACGATGAACATGAGGATCGCCATCCCTGTACCTGGGTGACCGAATCCCGCGGAACCGAACGCCGCGCGGGGAGCGTACTCGAATGCCCTATAACCGAATCCCATCATGGGGTGCCTCCTTATTCGCACAACATGACTATCGCCCCAGCGTGTGAGATGCGTGTGCGCGGGATATGGAGATGTGATGGAGGCTCGGCGCAGCTGCGGGCCGGGAAGATCAGGCCTCGGGCGCCTCGGCGGCGAGCGGCTTGCCGGCGCGCGTCGGCGCCGTCGTCGTGATGGCGACCCCGGCGACGATGACCGCCATGCCGAGCAGCATCCAGCCGTCGACGGGTTCCGGTCGCGAGAGCAGACCGACACGACCGGCGGCCCAGCCGAGGAATACGGCGACGACGGGGTTCACGTAGGCGTAGGTCATCACCTTCGAGGCCGGCGCATGGCGCAGCGCCCACACGAACGCGGTGAATGCGATGCACGAGCCGAAGACCACGAGGTAGGCGACGGCTCCCGTACTCGCGGCCGTGAGGACGTAGCGTGGCGCCTCGCCGGAGAGCAGTCCGATCGCGAGGAGCACGGTGCCCGCCGTGAGCATCTGGTACCCCGAGGCGACCATGCCGTCGACGTCGACCGGGAAGCGCTTCGAGACGATCGTCCCGGTAGACCAGAGCCACGTGCTGAAGACGAGCAACCCGATCACGAGAAGGTCCTTCGGCGTGCCGTTCACTCCGGTCACGCGGGGCGCCATGA
This sequence comes from Coriobacteriia bacterium, assembly GCA_041658765.1. Lineage (NCBI taxonomy): Bacteria > Bacillati > Actinomycetota > Coriobacteriia > Coriobacteriia bacterium. The sequence goes on from JBAZZO010000020.1 coordinate 12,456, forward strand.
GGATGCCGAGACCCGAGAAGCCGATCACCAGCCCGACGATCCCGAGCGGCGACGGACGGTCCATCCCCGGGACGAGCGACTCGCCGGTCGCGATCCACAGCGGGAGCAGAGCGACGATGAGCGCGGCGAGTCCCGAGGGCAGCGTCTGCTCCGAGACGAAGAGCAGGTACATGCCGCCGACGAGCAGGAAGAGACCTACGATCGCGATGGTCCGGTAGTCGCGCCACGGGATCCGCACGGGCACGCCGCGCAGGCGCGCGAAGCCGAGCAAGAGCGCTCCGGCGGGGAGCAGCCGAGACGACGCGAACAGCGCCGGCGGCAGGCCGGCCTGAAGGCCGACGCGGATGGCGAGATACGTCGAGCCCCACACCACGTAGAGCGTGGCGAACGCGACGACGAGCTTCACCTTGTGGGGCCAGCGCAGGGGATTGAGCGACACGGGGACGGCTCCTTGAGGCTCGCGAACGGGTCCCGCCAGCATACCGCTACACTGTGACCATGCCGACCTACGAGTTCCCCCGGCCGGGGCTGACGGCCGACACCGTGGTGGTGCGCGGAGAAGGCGATGCGCGCGAGGTCCTTCTCGTGCGCCGCGCGAACGAGCCGCACGCCGGTCGCTGGGCGCTCCCCGGAGGATATGTCGAGGAGCTCGAGCCGCTCGAGGCGGCGGCGAGACGCGAGCTCGCCGAGGAGACGGGACTCGTGGTCGGGCGGATGCGCCAGGTGGGAGTCTTCGGCGATCCGGGCCGCGATCCTCGTGGGTGGACCGTGACCGTCGCGTTCCTCGCGCGGGCGGACGCTGACGCCACGCTCGTGCCGGGCGACGACGCGGCCGAGGCGGCGTGGTTCCCGGCCTCGGAACTGCCGCCGCTCGCGTTCGATCACGCCGATATCGTGCGAGCGGCACTGCACGACGCCGGCACTTCGAGCCCCGCGGTTTGACATCGCCTCTCGCCGCTCGTATCGTTCCTCGCAACCGCATAGACGGCCGTAGCACGAGGATGAGTACGTGGAGTGGGTAGGACCGCAGAGAGCCGGGGCAGCTGAGAACCGGTGTCCGACAGCCCGCGGAACATGGCCTCGAAGGCCTCCGGAGGAACGGCGCGAGAGCGCTCAGTAATGCCGGACGGACGCCCCCGTTATCATGGGCTCGAGAGCATCGGACCCCTCACGGCATCTCCCGCCGCCGCGAGTGAGCTACCACCGGTCCCGTGCTCGAGATGAGGCCGCCGAGCATCCGCGAGGCGGCGAAGTCGGGTGGTACCGCGAGACGCTACGCTTCTCGCCCTGACAAGACCTTGTCGGGCGGGGGGCGTTCTTTGGTTTCTTGGAGGTGGTTTGCATGGCGAAGACCTGGGAGGAGATCAACGCGCGCATCGCCGCAGGCGAGGCCGTGGTGGTCACCGCTGAGGAGTTCGCGCACGTCGCGGCCGAAGACGGGCTGAAGTCCGCCGCGCGCAAGGTCGACGTGGTGACGACGGGGACGTTCGGTCCGATGTGTTCGTCGGGCGTCTTCCTCAACTTCGGGCACAGCGACCCGCCGATCAAGATGGGCGCCGTCTCCCTCAACGACGTGCCGGCGTCGGGCGGGCTCGCCGCGGTCGACACGTACCTCGGCATCACCGAGCCCTCGACGACGAAGGGCATCGAGTACGGCGGAGCGCACGTCGTGGAGGACCTGTTGCGCGGCAAGGCGGTGCGCCTCAAGGCGACCGGTCCCGGCACGGACTGCTATCCGCGGACCGAGATCGACACGTGGCTGAGGCTCGAAGATTTGAACCAGGCGTACTTCTTCAATCCGCGCAACGCGTATCAGAACTATGCCGTGGCGGTGAACACGGGCGACCGGGCTCTCTACACCTATCTGGGCACTCTGCTGCCGAACCTCGGCAACGCCACCTTCTGTTCGGCGGGCGCGCTGTCACCGCTGCTCAACGACCCGACCTATCGCACGATCGGCGTCGGGACGCGCTGCTTCGTCGCCGGCGCCGCCGGCTACGTCGCGTGGGAGGGGACGCAGCACAACCCGAACCAGACGCGCGACGAGCGCGGCGTGCCCGTCGCACCTAGCGGGACGATCGCGGTCATCGCGGACCTCAAGTCCGCGAGCGCCGAGTACTTCTCGGCTGCGACCTTCACGAAGTACGGCGTCTCGGCGTTCGTCGGTATCGGCATCCCGATCCCGGTGCTGGACGAGGACATCGCGCAGACGCTCGCCTTGACCGACGCCGACATCACGGCGACCGCGTTCGACTACGGCGTGCAGCGCCGGAGCCGCCCGTCCCTCGGGCGCTTCACGTACGCGCAGCTGCGCAGCGGCACCATCGAGATCGACGGCAAGAAGGTCCCGACCGGGCCGATCAGCTCGCTGCCGAAGGCGCGGGCGATCGCGGCGGAGCTCAAGCGATGGATCTCCGAGGAGCGCTTCTCACTCACGCAGCCGCTCCAGCTACTGCCGCAGCCCGGCTCCCAGGCGTTCAAGCCGCTCGAGATCCGCGACGAGGAGGCGATCTGACATGGCGCGCCGAAGGCTCGACCTCACATTCCCCCCGCGACAGGCGACGAAGCCCATCGCCTACCACATCGTGAAGGACTTCGACCTCGTGCCGAACTTCCTTCGCGCGCAGATCCAGCCGGGACAGCAGGGCCGCATGCTCGTGGAGGTGGTCGGGGCGAAGGACCGCATCGACGCCGCCGTGGCGTTCCTCGAGAACGAGGGCATCACGGTGAAGGCCGCCGCGTCCGACATCCGGCTCGACGAGGAGCGCTGCGTCGTGTGCGGCGTCTGCACCGCGGTGTGCAAGCCGGGAGCGCTCTCGCTCGCGCCCGATACCGCGGAACTGCTCTTTGACAAGGACGCCTGTGTCTACTGCGAGGCGTGCGTCGTGGTCTGTCCGCGTCGGGCGATCACGCTCGAGTTCTGAGATAGACTTAAGCCGAGCGAGGAGGTGGACGAGATGCCGGACGTCATGAAGCGGGTCGGCCTTGAGGTGCTGGTCATCGATGGCGCCATGGGTACGATGCTGCAACGCGCCGCCGTCCCCTCGGAGCAGTGCCCCGAGCAGCTCAACCTCACCGCGCCCGACATCATCGAGCAGATCCACCGCGGCTACGCGCTGGCCGGCGCCGACTGCGCGACGACGAACTCCTTCGGCGGCACGCGAGTCAAGCTCGCCGAGTACGGCCTCGGCGACATGGTCGACGCCTTCAACCGCGCCGCCGTGCAGCTCGCGCGCCGCGGTGGGTCCCCTCACGTCCTGGCGGACGTCGGGCCGACAGGTCTGGTCATGGAGCCGCTCGGAGGGGCGTCCTTCGACGAGGTCTTCGACGTCTTCGCCGAGCAGGTGCGCGCGCTCGCCGCGGAAGGGCCGGACGCGATCGTCCTCGAGACGTTCACCGACCTCGCCGAGGCGCGCTGCGCGCTGCTCGCGGCTCGGTCCGTCACCGAGCTGCCTGTCTTCGTCTCGCTCTCGTACGGTCTGAGCGGCCGGACCGAGCTGTCCGGGACCGACCCCGAGACGGCGGCGGTCGTGCTCGAGGCGTGCGGCGCTTCGGCCATCGGGATGAACTGCGGTCTCGGACCCGAGCAGATGCTGCCGCTGCTGACGCGGCTCGCCGCCGCGACGTCACTGCCGGTCTTCGCGCAGCCGAACGCGGGTCTTCCGCGGCTCGTCGACGGCGAGACGGTCTTCCCGGGAACGCCGGACGAGATGGGCGAGCACGCCGCGCGGTTCGTCGACGCGGGCGCGGCGCTCGTCGGGTCCTGCTGCGGTTCGACGCCGGCGTTCACCGGCGCCATCGGCGACTTCGCCAAAGGGCGTCGCATCGGCGATCGCCCGTCGCCGCCCGCCGGAGTGGCGCTTGCGAGCGCGCGCCGCGTCACGCGCATCGGCGTCGGCTTGCCGCTCGCGGTCATCGGCGAGCGCATCAACCCGACCGGGAAGAAGGCGCTCGCGCAGTCCCTGCGCGAAGGGTCGCTCTCGGTCGTGCGGGAGTACGCGGTCGCGCAGGAGCACGCAGGCGCCGGCCTCCTCGATGTCAACGTCGGCGCCGCTGGCGTCGATGCGGCGACGATGCTCCCGGAGGCCGTGAGGGCGCTCTCGTCACTGACCGACCTGCCGCTCGTGATCGACACCACGGACCCGGTCGCGCTCGAGAGGTCGCTCAAGGCGTATCCCGGCAGGGCGCTCGTGAACTCCGTGAACGGAGGCGAGGAATCGCTGCGCGTCGTGCTGCCGCTCGTCAAGCGTTACGGCGCGGCTGTCGTGGCGCTCGCGCTCGACGGCGAGGGGATCCCCAAGACGCGCGAAGGCCGGCTGGACGTGGTGCGTCGCATCCGGGACGCCGCCGCGGCCGAAGGTCTTGGCGACGGCGACCTCGTCGTCGACTGCCTGACGCTCACCGCCGCGACCGACGCGGACGCCGCGCGCACCACGTTGGAGACGCTCTTCACCGTGGCGCGGGAGTGGGGGCTCGCGACGACGCTCGGTGTGAGCAACGTGAGCCACGGGCTTCCCGGCCGTTCGGCGCTCAACGCGGCCTTCCTCGCGATGGCCGCCGCCGATGGGCTCTCGAGCGCCATCGTCGATCCCCACGACGCCGACGCGTCGCACTCGGTCCTCGCGGCGGACGTGCTGCTCGGAAGGGACGTGCGGGCGCAGCGGTGGATCGCGCACTCGGTGGCGGGCGCATCGGCCGAGGGCGATGTGGCCGTTCCGGAGTCTGCCGACGCCGACCCGCGCGACCGCCTGAAGTCCGCTGTCGAGCGGGGCGACGCCGACGGCGCTCCCGCGCTGGTCGATGCCGTGATCTGTGCCGGCACGCCGGCGGAACGCGTGGTCCTGGAATTGCTCACACCGGTCATCCAAAGCGTCGGCGACGCGTTCGGCCGCGGAGAAGTGTTCCTGCCGCAGCTCATGGTCGCCGCCGACGCCATGAAGGCGGCGGTAGCGAGGGTGCGGTCGCATCTGCCGGAGACAGCCGGAGCCCAGGAGGGCCGCGTGGTCTTCGCCACGGTCAAAGGAGATATCCACAGCATCGGCAAGGACATCTGCGTCTCGCTGCTCGAGAGTCAGGGCTTCGCGGTGCAGGACCTCGGCGTCGACGTGGCGCCGGATGTCGTCGCGGCGAACGCTGCCGGCTCGGACGCGGTGTGTCTGTCCGCGCTGATGACGACGACGCTGCCCGCGATGGAGGCGACCGTTCGCGCGGTCGCGCACGAGGCTCCCGGCGTGCCGGTGCTGGTCGGCGGCGCGGTCGTGACGGCGGACTACGCGACATCGATCGGCGCCGGATGGGCCGCGGACGCTCCGGGCTGCGTGCGCGCGGTCAGGTCCGCGATAGAGCCCGGTAAGGACGGCGCTTCATGATCATCACGAAGCCGCGCGACTGGGAACGGATCGAAGCCGATCTCGACGCGGTGGGAGCGAAGCGCGTCTTCATCATGGGATGCGGGGAGTGTGCGACGGTCGCGCAGACCGGAGGCGAGAAGGAGGTCCTGCGGGCGAAGGAGATCATCGAGAAGACGGGTCGTGAGGTCACGGGCTGGGCGGTCGGTGCCGTGACGTGCCACTCCGGCGGCACGCAGCTCGACATGCGGAAGTACGCGGGAGATGTGGCCCGCTCCGACGCGATCGTGGTGCTCGCCTGCGGTGCGGGAGTGCAGACGGTCGCCGACGCGGTCGCCACGCCGGTCTTCCCCGGCCTCGAGTCCCTCTTTCTGGGGAACGTCATACGCCACGGCATCTTCGAGGAGCGCTGCCGCATGTGCGGCGAGTGCGTGCTCGACCTCACGGGCGGGATCTGTCCGGTGACGACGTGTCCGAAGGGTCTGCTCAACGGCCCGTGCGGTGGCATGTGGAACGGCATGTGCGAAGTCCTGAGCGACCGGGAGTGCGTGCACGTCCGTATCCGGCGCCGGCTCGCGGAGCAGGGTCGCCCCGCGAAGAGGGTCATACCGCCGAAGGACCACAGCCGCAAGCTGCAGCCCGGAAGTGTGAACCTGCGGGCCGGTCGCGAACGCGGAGACCGGTCGTGAGTCGTCTGCGCGAAGCTCTCGATCGTGGCGAGTTCGTCGTCACGGGTGAGGTGGCGCCTCCGCGCGGGTCGGACCTCGCCGCTCTGCGCCGCTCGGTCGAGGCGCTCGGACCGGTGTGCCACGCTTTGAACGTGACCGACAACCAGGGTGCGAACCTCCACCTCTCGAGTCTGGCCGCGTCTCGCGTCGTCCTCGAGATGGGTTTCGAGCCGGTCTTCCAGCAGACGTGTCGCGACCGGAACAGGCTCGCGCTCCAGTCCGACCTCCTCGCGGCATGGACTCTCGGCATCGAGAACGTCCTCCTCCTCACCGGCGACGATCCGCGTGGTGGCGACCATCCGCAGGCGAAGGGCGTCTTCGACCTCGACTCGACCCAACTCATCGAGGTGGCTGCCGCGCTCAACGAGGGCCGCGACATGCTCGGTCGTCCGCTCGACGGCGGGACCGGGTTCTTCGTCGGTGCCGCGATGTTCCCCGAGGCGGAGCCCTGGGAGATCCAGCTAGAGCGTGCCGTCCAGAAGATCGCCGCGGGCGCGATGTTCTTCCAGACGCAGGCGGTATTCGACATAGAGAAGCTCGAGCGCGCTGTTGCGGCCCTGCGCCCGCTAGGCGCGAAAGTCATCGCCGGTGTGCTGCTGCTGCGCGGTCCGAAGGTGATCGACTTCATCAACGAGCGGCTCGCCGGGCTCATGGTTCCCGACGATGTCGCGGCGCGAATACGCGGCGCGGCCGATCCGAAGGAGGCGGCTGTGGACCTCGCGGTCGAGCAGACGCGAGCGATCCGCGCCATCGCGGATGGCGTGCACGTCATGCCGCTCGGCCTCGACGATCGCGTGCCGGAGATCCTGCGGCGCGCTGGATCGTGAGTGGGATCCCGATCCTGGAGTCGGCCGCTCGTTCCTAGTCGTTGCGTGCGAGTCGGCCGCGCAGGAACGAACTGAAGCGGTCCACGGCCGTCACGAGGATCAGGAGAGCCGCGAGAAGCGTCAGCATCTCCTGATACTGGAACAGCCGCATCGCGATGTCGATCCGTTGTCCGAAGCCGCCCGCTCCCACGAAACCCAGCACCATCGCCGCCCGGATGTTGCACTCCCACTGGTACAGCGTGATGGATACAAGGTTGGGCGCGGCTTGAGGCAGCACCGCCCAGAGGAGGATCGCGATCCCCCCTGCGCCTGTGGCGCGCAGCGTGTCCACCGGAACGGGATCCACCGACTCCATCGCCTCCGCGTACAACTTGCCGAGGAGCCCGGCGCTGTGAACGGTCAGCGCGAGCACGCCTGCGAAGGATCCGAGCCCGACGGCGGCGATGAACATGAGCGCCCAGACGAGGTCCGGGATGGTCCGCATGACGTTCAGGATGCCGCGCGCGGTCGCGTAGGACCAACGCCGCCCGAGCCTGCGAAGACGCCCTTCTCCAGGCTGCGAGGGTCCACGGGAAGGCTTCGTAGCGATCACGGCGAGCGGTGCCGCGATGAGCACACCGAAGACCACGCCGAGAAGCGACATCTGGACGGTCTCGATCGCCGGTCTGATGAGGCCGAGAAGATAGTCCACGGAGAGTTCCGGCGGGAACAGTCCGGTCACGAAGCGCGCTATCTGCCGGCGACCATCCGGTCCGACGAGCAGGAGCGGACGGGCGTCCGTCCCCCGTGCGCTCCACATCACGAGCGCCAGTAGGATCAGCGGCCACGAAGCGCGTCTGAGCGAGAGCCGTCTCACGCGGACTCTCCGTTGTAGATGTCGACGGTGACCGCATCGGTCAGTCCGTCGGTGGAGCCGTCGAACACCAGCCGCCCTCGACGGAGCCCGATCGCGCGCGTGAAGTGCCGGCGGACCTTGTCGACGTCATGCACCGAACACACGACGATGGCGCCGCGCGCGGTCTCTTCGACCAGAAGGCTAAGGACGACATCCGCGGTCGCGGGATCGACGGATGCCACGGGCTCGTCAGCGACGATCAGCCGCGGCGCCTGGAGCAGCGTTCGCGCGACAGCCACCCGCTGACGCTGTCCCACACTCATCTCGCCGACGCGGCCGCACTCCCTTCCCTCCAACCCCACTCGCCGGAGGACATCGCGAACTCGAGCGATATCGGCCTCACTCGGTCCGAGAAGAGCGGACGCGAGCAGTCTCCATACGGTCCATCGGTGCATCCGGCCGCCGAGCACGGCCATCGGTGTCGAGATCGCCGAAGGAAGTCCATGCTGCTGGTGGACGTAGCCGATCGATCCGCGCAGCCTCTTCGACGAGGGGTCGTTCAGGTCTTCTCCGTCGAGCACGATGCGTCCGGCGGCAGGCGCCGCGAGGTGGGCCAATGCGCGAAGGAGCGTCGATTTGCCGGCACCGCTCGGACCGATGACCGCGACGGCCTCGCCGGCGGACACTCCGAAGTCGATGTCTTCGAGCACGTTCGGGCGGGTCGAGTACGAGAAGCCGAGACCTTCTACCGCGAGAGCCCGGTCCACTACTTCGCCGGATTCGACAGACCGAGCCTCTCGGCATCGGCGCGCAACTCGGCGTAGTCTCCCTCGTCGACGGCCACATACCTGCGCGCGCGGAGCAGGTCGAGAAGCGTCGGGTCATCGATGCCGAGGAAGGCGTCGCGGATGTCCTCCTTGAGGCCCGGATCCATGCCGGCCGGGACGCACCACGGGTAGCCCTGCACGAGGCGCTTGTCGATCACCTTGATGCGCGAGGCGTCGATCTTGCCGTCTTTCTCGAGCCGCGCCAGGACCCTGCCCTCGATGCCGCCTGCTGCGACACTGCCGTTCTCGACGGCTTTAGCGGTCGCATCGTGACCTCCCGTGTACGCGACCACCTTGATGGGTGCGAAATCCCGCTTCCAGTCGTAGCCGGCCTCGAAAAGCATCTTGCGCGGGTACAGCGACCCGGATGTCGATGAGGGATCGCCGAAGGCGAAGCTCTTGCCTTTCAGGTCGCCGAGCGATGACACGCCGCTGTCCGTTCCGGCGATGATCAGGCTGTAGTACTGCTCGGTTCCCGTCTCGGCATCGATCTCGGTCACCAGCGGCTCGACGGCCACCTGCTGCAACGCCTGTGCGTAGGTCAGTCCCCCGAAGTACGCAAGATCGAGCTTCCCGGCGACCATCGCCTGCACGACACCCGTATAGTTCGATGCGACGAAGAGCTCGACCGGGCGGTCGAGCTCTTGCTCCAGATAGACTCGCAGCGGTTCGTATTTCGCCGTCTGCTGTTCCGGTGCGATGTTCGGGATCAGCCCTACACGCAAGGGAGCGTCCTTGCCGTCGGGAGGGACGGACACCGCGGTCTTCGAGCCGCACCCCGCGAGTGCTGCGGTGACAGCGATCGCCACTGCGAGGAGGAGGGGCGTCCGGCGAGACATCACATGCATCAGCACTCCTTAGGGTATATATTAGGGGTACTGATAGAATACGTACGGTCTGCCGTTCCGTCAACACACACGAACCACCGAACCACCCTAAGCTCGCTCCCGCTGCATCCACTACGCTCTAGCGGGCGGTGACGTTCCCTCCGCCCAGCGGAGCGTCCACCGAATAGATCGACGTCCCGGTCGGGTCCCACACCCTGAGTGCGACGGCGTCACTTCTCGCCGAGGCCGGTCCGCCGTCCGTCGCGCGCAGTTCGAAGCGGTAGCCGGGGAGTCTTCCCAACGTGCACTCGCCGGTGAGCGTAGCGGATCGCTCGACGACGCTGAGGCGCTCGAGACGAGTGGCGGCCAGCTTGGCCCCGCTAGGCAGCTGCACGGTCAGGCTCCCGACAGGTGTGTCACCCTCGGGCGGGTAGTACGCTTCCACTCCGAAGGTCACGCGCTCTTTCGGCGATCCGGCGGAGAGCCATCCGCCTCCTTCGAGCAGGGCATCCCGGTCGATCGGAAGCGCGAGCGAGACGTCGAGGGTCCCTCCGAACGTCGCTCCGACCCCGCCCGTCCCGCCGTCGGAGTTGGTCACCACGGCGCCGGCGGCGTCCATCGCCGCCACTTCGATCCCGCCCGCTGCATCTGCGGTCGCCGCGTCCGCGACGATGCGCCACTCGACATGCGTGGTGTTCCCGCCCGCCGTGATCTCGGCGCGACGCCACGCGGTCTCGCCGCGCAGCCGCCAGAAGACGGCCGCTATCGGCGATGCGCACGGCGCACGGCGGCTGGCCGCGGTGCCAGCCATCACGATCGATCCGTCCGCCATGCGGATGGGGGTCGCTGCGGTCAACTCGACCACCGCCTGCTCGGCGGCGAACGCGGGCGTGGCTCCGAGCCATGCGATGGACTTCCCCGTATCGCTCAACACGCTCACGGAGTTGGAGGCGTAGTTGGAGACGTACGCTTTATGGGGCGAGGCACCCTCGTCGACCGCGACCGCGTTCGGCTGGGCGCCGACGGCGACCGTGGCGGGGGAGAGGGCGGAGTCGATCACGGTGACGGAGCCGCTCCCGTTGTTGGTCACGTATGCCTTGCGGTCGCCGGAGTCGAACGCGATGGCGCACGGGCCGGTACCCACTGTGACCGTGCTCTCGATCGTGTTGTCGCCGGTCCGGATCACGCTGACGGTGCCGTCGCCGTAGTTCGCGACGAACAGCCGGTCGCCGATCGCGTCGATCGCTAGCGCCCGAGGGGACGCGCCGATGGCGATGGTGCCTGCCTTGGCGTCCGTGCCGTCGATGATCGTCACCTCGCCGGCGTACTCCGAGGTCACGTAGGCGTAGCCGGTGTCGGGGTCGCAGACGACGCAGCGCGCGCCCGCGCCGACCGCGATCGTGGAGATCACGTGGTTATCGGCGGCGTCGATGACTGTCACGCTGTTGGTCGCGCGATTCACCGCGAAGAGCCGCCGGCGCCCTCCTCCGACGTAGAGTGCGAGCGAACGAGGCTGTCCGCCGACCTGGATGTCTTGGATGAGCGCGCCGCTCGTCGCGTTCCACACCCGGACGACGTTGCGTCCGTACACGGCGGCGAACAGTTTGGGAGGATCGCTCGTGGGGTCGAGCGCTAGTGCGCGAGGACCGCCCCCCATGGAGATGCCCGACGAGAGCGTGGCGGTCGCGGAGAGACTGGACTCATCGATCACCGTGACCTTGCCGCTCCAGAAGTTGCCGACGTACGCGCGAGCGGGGACGGCGAGCGGATCGACCACCACCGCGAGGGGGAAGGCCATGCCGCCGCCCGTGGAGACCGTGGCGGAGACGGTGTCCGAGACCCCGTCGAGGATCGAGACGGACCCGCCCGCGTAGTTCGCGACGTAGACGCGGTGGGAGACGGGGTTCACCGCCACGGCCGTCGGGCGCGACCCGACGGTGACGGTCGAGAGCAGCGAGTCGGCCGAGAGAACGAGCGACGCGGACAACGCGAGCAGGAGACAGGTGGAGACGACGACCACGGAAAGGCGAGCGAACACACGCCGATGCGAGCGCATCCGGACCACCCCCGAACTCGGATTACGCCTATATAACGAATCATACGCCCGGACGGGTCGGCAGGATACGCGAGTGTGACGTGCGTCACACGTTTGACCATCATCCGCGGTGCAGCGCGTTGGCGCTCGTGGGGCTCCGGTCGGTGGTCGACGGGCGCTCTCATCGTCCGTGATGCCTCAGAATAAAAGGTACTCGAGCGACTGATTCGTTGCCTCACAATAAAGGTACTCGACGTCGGACGCCTTCACCTCCTCTTTCCATCTCGGGTTCTTGCGGGCGTTGAGCTTGTAG
>JBAZZO010000021.1 GCA_041658765.1 Coriobacteriia bacterium
CATGCAACCCGCAATTCACGAAACGTGTATCTATGACATTTCGCGATTTCCGACTGGTCGCAAACCCCTGACCTGCACTTTTATCCTCGGACGTGGCCCAGAAGGGCAATTAGCTGCGGAACGCAGGGCTGGTGATGCCCAAACACTTCGTTCGAAGACCACAGTCGGTCGCCTCCTGGGTGCTCCGCATGACATGCGTACCAATTGTGGTACACTCCTTGCATGAGCGAACCCGGTGACAAGCAGCCCATCCTCTCGGTGAGGTTCTACTCCGCATCGCCCAGCAGCGAGCCCGTGCGCGACTGGCTGCTCCAGCTGACGCGAGACGACCGGCGCGCCGTGGGCTCTGACATCAAAACGGCCCAATACGGCTGGCCTCTCGGGATGCCGCTGATCCGCAAGCTCGAACCGGGGTCGTGGGAGGTCCGTTCGCGCATCGCGGACGGCATCGCGCGAGTCCTGTTCACAGTGGGCGGCCAGGTGATGGTGCTGCTGCACGGGTTCGTGAAGAGATCGCAGAAGACGCCGCTTACCGACCTCAGGACAGCAAGACAGCGTCTCTCGGCACTACGAAAGGAGTGATCGTGGTGGACAAGAAGCACATCGGAGGCGACTTCAACGACTTCCTGCGCGATAAGGGCATCCTCGACGAAGCCGAGGCTGTCGCAACCAAGCGGGTGATCGCGTATCAGATCGCGCAGGAGATGGAGCGCGTCGACATCACGCACGCAGAACTCGCTCGTCGCATGAAGACAAGCCGCTCGGCCGTCGAGCGTCTGCTCGACCCAACGAATCCATCGGTGACGCTCTCGACCCTCGAGCGTGCCGCAAGTGCGGTGGGGAAGCGTCTGACGGTTCAGCTGAGCGCGTAGTCCGACTGTTCGAACAAGCAACAAGTACTTCGGAAGCGCTACGCTGACTCCAAGCGCTCGGCCAGCCGCTGAGCTGCTCTGAACTGGTCGGTGTCCGTGAACATGCTATCGTTCGTCGCCGACATCGCCCTTCTTGTCATCTCATTTCTGCAAGTCTAGGGACCGCGGTCTCAAAGGGATGAGGTCCTAGGGCGCCCCCAGGGGCTCTTGCTACCCGGCAGCGGACGCGTCGGCGGAAACGTGGTCATCGAATCCGATGACGAGGACTGCGCGAGGGGAAGCCAAGTTGTCTCGGAAGACGACGAGGTTCGTCTCGGTCGGCACGAGCGCGGAGGGCACCAGCAGCGCTTCGATCCCGCTCTTGCGCGCCTCGATAGCGATGTCTGGGTGATGCTCGGGGAGTTCGGGTCTTCGGAGTAGGGGCCGGTCAGATCCTCGAGGGTAAGACCGAACCGTCCGCGGGTCGACTCGTCGGTGAGATCGAGGACGAGCGTCAGCGTGACTTCCACGGAGACGAGCAGTCTCGGAGGGAACCGCTTCGCCTCGAAGATCTCGCCCAAGTGCAGGTGCTCGCTGACCGCGAGGGTCGGTGAGCTGGCGAGGTACAAGGCGGCGCACCCGGTCACGTTGTAGCGGCCGCAGCTGCGCAGCGCACCCCCTGTGCTCAGGGGCTCGCGCTTGCGGCTCGTGCAGCGGAAGTACACGGCCTCGATCTGTTTGAGCCCGTCCAGCGTCTCGCCCACGATCCGGTCCCTACGCCGGTCCACCGTCGGCGAGTCGCTCCAAGGCGGCCGTCACCACGCCGACCTGGCCCTCTAGGACGAGGTCGATCGGGGCCTTGCCCCGGAACCCGCGGTTGGGAGAGCGAAGCCACTCGGGAGCGTACTCGTTGCCGAGCACGTCCTCGAGCAGGTACTGGAGCTGGGCGAGCTTGCGCACTTCGCGTGCCGCGTCTCCACGCGCGGTGCTGCTGTCGCCGCCGGCAGTCTGCCAGCGCGAGACCGTGCGTACGCTTCGCCCGACGGCTTCAGCGAACTCCTCGATCGTCATCCCGAGCCCGACCCTTATCTGTTCGACACTGGCCGGTCTGGAGGCCAGGATATCGGCCAAAGCGCCGTCGACGGCCGCCGCGCTGCGAATGCTCATGGACTCCCCCTTTGGTTTCCTGCCTCTTGAGTTCATACCACATCCCTTTCGCTATGTCGTGCCATATGTCCAAAACAGTGGCTATATTTTCGTCCGCTGTTTCGGCACTCCTTGTGACATGCTCGATGCAAACAAGTCTCATGCCAGTTCCACGAGATAGGCACGCAGGTTCCCTCTGCCGTGCAGGTCGCGCTTCACGAGGGAGCTCTTGGGTCAGGCTCCGAGATGCGACCCCATTGCCGGGACCGGCCCTCTGCGGCCTGAGATGTCCGGATTCGTGGTAGAAGAGTACGAAAGGTCGCCGCCCGCGGCAGGGGGACACTCGTGTGCACGCGGATCCACCGTGGCCGGGTCTTCCTGGCCTGCATCACCCTGATCGCGCTAGCGGCGGTCGCGGCGGGTAGCCCGGCCTACGCGAAGGCCCGCACGGTGCGCGTCGGCGTCTATCAGAACGAGCCGAAGGTCTTCATGGACGACGCCGGCAAGGCGTCCGGCATCTTCATCGACATCCTGGAGGGAATGGCCAAGGAAGAAGACTGGACACTCGTCTACGTGCCGGACACATGGGACGAGGATCTCAAGGCCCTCGAAGCGGGCCGGATCGACCTGATGCCGGACGTGGCGTATTCGCCGGAGCGCGACATGGAGTACGACTTCCACCGGACGCCGGTCATCGAGAGCTGGTCGTACGTCTACTCCGCCCCCGGCCCGCGAATAGAGCGCATCTCCCAACTCGAGGGTAAGCGCGTCGCTGTTCTGAAGGGATCGATCCAGGAGACGGTATTCAAGCAGATGATGAGCGGGTTCGGGTTCGATGTCGTCATCATCGAAGCCGATTCACTGAGCGGTGCTTTCGACTTGGCGGCGAGCGGCTCAGCGGATGCGGCGATCGCCAACTACTTGTTCGGGGACTACTTCTACCAGGACTATGGCCTGGTGAAGACATCGATCGTCTTCAATCCGGTCCCACTGTTCTATGCGACGGGACGTGGGCGCAACGCCGATCTCCTCGTGGCTGTCGACCGCCACCTGGACACATGGATCAAGGAACCTGGTTCCATCTACTACAGGACGATCAGCCGCTACACGGCGGGCGAGACCGGATCCCCGCTGGCCCCGTACGTCTTCTGGACCATCGGCACGATCGGAGGTCTGCTGGTCGTGGCGGGCGGCGTCATCCTGTTGCTGCGCTGGCAGGTCGGGACGAAGACGCGGGACCTGGTCGAGGCCAACGAAGCGGTACGGAAGGCCGAGGAGACCCTGCGCCTGGCACTGGAGGCGGCCGAGGAGGGCATCTGGGACTGGTGCCCGAAGACCGGTGCGGTCATCTGGTCCGCGCGCTCCTATTCCATGTTCGGATACGAACCCGACGAGTTCCCGATGACCGTCGACACGTGGACCGGGCTCGTGCACCCCGACGACGCAGACGCAGCGCTCGGCGAAGTGCTGCGGCGCATCGGCACGGGCGACCGAAGCTTCTCGATCGAGTACCGGCTGCGGACGAAGGCGGGCGACTGGCTGTGGACGGCCAGCCGCGGCAAGGCGGTCGCACTCGACGACGAGGGGAACGTGGAACGCGTCGTCGGCACGCACACGGACATCACGGCGCGCAGACTGTCCGAACTGGAACTCGCACAGCACCGCAGCCACCTCGAGGAATCGGTTGAAGCGCGTACCCGCGAACTCGCCGATGCCAACGAGAGCCTGACTCGGGTCAACCGTGACCTCGCTGAGGCCACCGCAGCCAAGAGCCGGTTCTTCGCGAAGATGAGTCACGAGCTGCGCACGCCCCTGAACTCGATAATCGGCTTCTCGGGCATCCTCTACGGTGGCATGGCCGGTCCACTGTCGGACGAGCAGAAGTACCAGATCGGCATGGTACATGGCTCGGGTAAGCAGCTGCTCGAGTTGGTCAACGACATCCTCGATCTCTCCAGAGTCGAGGCGGGCAAAGCTGAAGTGCGTCTCGAGTCGCTCGACCCGTGGGAGGTCACGACGGAAGTCGCTGAGGTGATGCGCCCTCTCGCCGCCGAGAAGGGCCTCGAGTTGCATGCCGAGACCTCGGAGCCGGCGAACATGATCGAATCCGACAGGGAGAAGCTCAGGCAGATCCTGACGAACCTCGTCGGGAATGCCGTGAAGTTCACGGATTCCGGCGTCGTCGCCATCCGGCTGGAGCGTGGCACCGACGCTCGGATCGCGCTCGTCGTCTCGGACACCGGCCCCGGGATACCCGCCGACGACATCCCGCTCGTCTTCGACGTGTTCCACCAGGTGGAGATGTGCGACGGCGTGCGGCCGACAGGGACCGGCCTGGGATTGGCGATCTCACAGGAGTACGCGCATCTGCTCGGGGGCGAGGTGACCGTCGCCAGCGAAGAGGGCAACGGTTCCGTGTTCACGCTCTGGTTGCCGCGGCGATCTCCTCGCGCGCCACGGCGTCGAGCGTGAAGCCGCGCACGCCAGCGACCGCGTCTAGCTGCTCGGGCGTCCGCGCGCCCCAGAGCGCGCACGCGACGCCGCCGTCGAGCAGCCAGCGCACCGCGATGTCGACGACGCGGCGCCCATAGCGCTCGCGAGCGAAGGCGTCGAGTCGCGCGACCGCCGCCAGGTGGCGGCGGAATCCCTCGCCGTGGAACATGTCGCGGCGGCGCGCCTCGTCGGTGGGCTCGTCGGCCTCGGTCATCATGCCGGCGAGCAGCCCTCGCGCGAGCGGGCTGTAGGCGAGGAACGAGATGCCGCGCTCGACGCAGTACGGGAGCACGTCCGCCTCGACCTCGCGCTGGAACAGGTTGTAGGGCGACTGCATGCTCGCAAGCGGACAGACCTTCGCGAACGCCCCGGCCTGCGCGGTCGTGAAGTTGCAGACCCCGACCGCGCGCACGAGACCGCGTTCGAGCAGCTCGGCGCACGCCTCGGCGGTCTCCTCCACGGCGACCGCCGGGTCAGGCCAGTGGATCTGGTAGACGTCGATGCGGTCCGTCCGCAGACGCCCCAGCGAGTCCTCGCACTCTGCGAGCACTCGCGCCCGCGAAGCGTCCTTGACGACCTCCCCGCCCGCGTCCCAGCGCAGGCCCGCCTTCGTTGCGACGAGGACGCGATCGCGCGCGCCGGACTCCTCGAGCACGCGCCCGACGACTTCCTCCGAGAAGCCGAACCCGTAGGCCGGGGCGGTGTCGATGACGTCGATGCCGACCTCGAGCGCGCGGCGGACGGTGGCATCGGCGACGGCCGCGTCGGGCTTGCCGCCCCACATCCAGCCGCCCATCGACCACGTCCCGAGGGCCACCCGCGAGTACTCACCGGGCAGTCCCGCTATCGCCGTCCGATCCTCCACCGCCACCCCGTCCAGGCCTCGTCGCCGCGTCTCCTTGGCACGCACGTTGCTCGTGTCTAGGGCAGAGCTTGGGCGATCCGCCCCACTTCTCCCCCCTCAGGGGCGTGGAACGCCCACTCACTGAAGAACGAGGCGCGTAGCCCCCCTCCGCGCCTCGTTTCTTGTCCTCCTAGATCGCGCGCCACCACCCCGCGTGCGACTCGACGTAGAACTCCGCCTCGCCGCGTTCGAGCAGGTAAGCGAGGTATCCCTTCACAGTGGTGACCGAGAGCCAGTACTGCGCCGCGTTCTCGACGACACCCAGCGAGGCCGAGACCTGCGCGATGACCGCCTCGGTGGTGCGCGGCTCGCTGAGGATGCCGAGCACCAGCGCGCAGGTCGACTCGATGCGCCCTATGTGGTGAGCGATCTCCGCCCCGACCTCGTCGCCGGGCACGATCTCGCCGTGCGCGGGGACCAGCCAGTCCGGCGAGAGCGTCCCGAGCAGGCGCAGCGAGGTCAGAGCGAGCCCGACGTCGATGGCGTACGGCAGCGGATGCTGTCCCCACATCGGCCGGACGTAGAGCGCGTCACCGGTGAAGAGCACGCCGTCGCAGGTGAGGAAGCCCGTGTGGCCGAGGGTGTGCCCCGCGAGCGGCACGGGCTCGATGCCGGGGCCGCGCCAGCCGTCGATGTAGCCGTCGATCGCGCAGCCCTCTCCCTGGAAGAGGCGGGTCACCATCTCGTCGCTCGGTTTCGCCCACGAGAACATCCCGCGGATGTTCACCTCGGGGTTCTCGATGAGAGCGACCTCCTCGCGCGCGGCGATCACCCTGGCGCCGGCGCGCCGCAGCGCGGCGGCACGCGAGAAGTGATCGGCATGGCCGTGCGTGATGACGACCTGCTCGATCGGGGTACCCTCGTAGACCTCCTCGACGGGGCCGGTGTCGATGAGACACCCTTCCCGCCACCCCGAGGCCGTCAGCCCCGGGAACACCCAGGTGCTCCCGGCGAGCAGTCGCGCGTTCTCCAGCACCCCTAGTCCCCTCCCGATTCGCACGGCGCGAGAGACGCCGCCACAAGAGCCTACACCACCGGCGACGACACCCGTCCGGTCAGCCGTATACTCGTGCGTGAAGGCGAACGCCCAGCGCAAGGCGTGCTTCGGGAACGAGCGTATCGTCGAGGGCGCCTACATGGCCTACCAGGCCGAGTTCGGGATCGGAGCGGCGCAGGTCATCACGGACTGGGCCGGACTCATGACGGTCCTGCCTCCGACGATCCTCAAGGACGAGCCGCACTGCCCGGGCGGCGGCGTCTACTCCTGGACCTCCGAGACATGCGCGTGCACCATCCACGGGTCGTTCCAGTAGCGGCTAGCCGAAACGCCCGGTGATGTAGGCCTCGGTCCGCGGATCGCCGGGATTGGTGAACAGCCGCTTCGTCTCCCCGAACTCGACGAGCCTCGCCGGCATGTCCATGCTCTCCCTCAACATGAAAGCGGTATGGTCCGAGATACGGGCGGCCTGCTGCATGTTGTGCGTGACGATGACGATCGTGACGCCCGACCTCAACTCCAAGATGGTGTCCTCGACCTGCTGGGACGAGATGGGGTCGAGCGCCGACGCCGGCTCGTCCATGAGCAGCACCTCGGGGCTCGTGGCGAGTGCGCGCGCGATGCACAAGCGCTGCTGCTGCCCGCCCGATAGGTCGAAGGCGTGCTTCCTCAGGTGGTCCTTCACTTCGTCCCACAGGGCCGCGCGACGTAGAGCCGACTCGACGACGGCATCGAGCTCCGCGCGCCCGCGCGATCCGTGCGTGCGCGGGCCGAAGGCGACGTTGTCGTAGACGGACATCGGGAAGGGGTTCGGACGCTGGAACACCTGGCCGACACGCGTGCGCAGCTCGACCGGGTCGATGGCGCGACCGTTGACGTCGACGCCGTCGAGCGCGACGCGACCGCCGACACGCACGCCGCCGATCTCGTCGTTCATGCGGTTGAGACAGCGCAGCAAAGTCGACTTGCCGCATCCCGATGGCCCGATCAACGCCGTTACGGTCCGGGGCAGGACCGACATGGTGACACCGGCGAGAACGGTCTCCACTCCGTAGGCGACGGAGACGTCCTCGAGCTCGAACGCCCCGCTCTCCGCCTTGACGGGCGGCGTGGTCGGGGTCGCATCTACCATCGGGTCCTCCTCCTGGCGGCCGATCGCCATGCCGCTGCCGCGATGTCCACGATCGCGACGGACGCGACGAGCACGAGCGCCGTCCCCCACACGATCTCCTGGGGCGGGTTCGGGACCTGGGTCGCGAGCACGTACAGGTGATAAGGAAGCGCCATGACCTTCGACAGCGGCGAGGTCGGAGCGGGTGTGAAGAACGCCGCAGCGGTGAACAGTATCGGCGCCGTCTCGCCGGCCGCGCGAGAGAGACCGAGGACGGCCCCGGTCACGATCCCGGGAGCGGCCGCGGGAAGCACCACGCCGTACGTCGTGCGCCACCGCGTCGCGCCCAGGGCGAGCGCCGCCTGGCGCAGTTCCTGCGGCACCTGGCGAAGCGCTTCCTCCGTCGCCGTGATGACGACCGGCAGCGTCAGACACGCGAGAGTGAGCGCCCCCGCCGCCACCGACACGCCGAGGCCTAGACGCAGCACGAACACCGCGAGACCGAAGAGCCCGTAGACGATCGACGGCACGCCGGCCATGTTCGTGATAGCGAGACGGACGACGCGCGTCGCCACGCCGCGCGGCGCGTATTCGGAGAGATAGACGCCGGCGCCGATACCCAGTGGGAGCGCGACGAGGGCAGTGCCGACGACGAGAGCCAACGTTCCTTCGATGGCCGGCAGGATGCCGCCCTCGCGCATGCCCATGCGAGGCGCTTGCGTGAGGAACGCCCAGCTCAGCGCCGGAAACCCTCGCCATACGATGGTGCCGAAGACTGCGGCCGCCGTCGCGAGGACACCGAACGCGGCTGCGCCCGTGACCACCTTCGCGACCGCCTCGACGGCGCGAGCTCGCCGCACCCTCGTCAGCGCCGCCATCGCCGCCGCTGCCTCTCGAGGACGATGTCCGCCGCAAGGTTGACAGCGAACGTGACCGCGAAGAGCACTAGCCCGAGCGCGAAGAGCACGGAGAAGTGCAGACTCCCCTGGACGACCTCGCCCATCTCGCCCGCGATGGTGCCAGGCATGGTGCGCACGGAGACGAGCGGGTTCGATGGGATGATGCCGGCGTTGCCCGCCAGCATGAGCACTACCATCGTCTCTCCGATGGCTCGGCCGAGCCCGAGCATGACCGCGGCGAAGACCCCTGACGATGCCGCTGGCACCACCACCTTGTACGTCGTCTGCCAGCGCGTGTTCCCGAGGGCGAGCGCTCCTTGGCGCAACGCGTCGGGGACCGCGTGCAGCGCGTCCTCGGAGATGGACACGATGGTCGGCAGCGCCATGACGCCGACCACGAGACCCGCCGCTAGTGCGGTCAGCCCCGTCTCGAGACCCAACCCGGCCTTGAGCCGAGGGACGAGGAAGGCCACGCCCAGCAGACCGTAGACGACGGAGGGTACCGCCGCCATGAACTCGACGACGGACTTCGCGACCTCCTTCACGAGGGTCCCGGCGAACTCGGAGATGTAGATCGCGGCCGCGACGCCGACCGGTACGCACGCCGCGAGCGCGACAAGGGTGACCCATGCCGAGCCGGCCTCCGCCGGAAGGAAGCCGAATCGCGGCGGCGTGCTCGTCGGATACCAGGAATCGCCGCTCAGAAGGTGCGGCAGCCCGACTTCGCGCAGCGCCGGGAGCGCGTTCATGAGAAGGAACGTCCCGATCGCCGCGAGGAGGACGATCGCGGACCACCCGGCCGCGGCGATCAGGCGGCGCGCGACGGCGTCGGCCGCCCGGCCGAAAGCCGGACGGCCGTGCCGCCTCGCCGCGTCGCGGAGACCGGCTCGCACTACTCGACCGGCACGAACCCCTGCTCCTCGACGACCTTCTGGCCGGCCGGAGAGAGGATCCACTCGACGTACGCTTTCTTGAGGTCCGCGAGCGCACCGTCCGAGATCATGTACAGGGGTCGCGAGATCGGATACGTCCCGTCGAGCACCGTCGCCACGGACGCGGCGACGCCGGCGACTTGGATCACCTTCAGCTTATCGCTCATGTATCCGACACCCACGTAACCGATGGCTCCCTCGTTACCCGCAACCTCATCGACGATCGCCTGGGTGGACGGGAGGAGCCTGGCCGCCTTCGCATACTCCTTGTCCTTGCCGACGACGGCCTCCTTGAAGTATTCGTACGTGCCGGAGGCGGTGTCGCGCGAGAGCAGGACGATCGGCTTGTCCGCCCCGCCGACCTGCTTCCAGTTCTCGATCTCACCGCGGTAGATGCGGCCGATCTGGTCGATCGTCAGCGCCGACACGCCGTTCGCCGGGTTCACGACGACCGCGATGCCGTCGCGCGCCATGATCGTCGCAACCGGAGCGACGCCGGCGGCATTCGCCTGCTCGATCTCCTCGGGCTTCAGATCCCGCGAGGCATTCGCGAAGTCGACCGTCTTGTTGATGAGCGCCGCGATGCCCACACCGGAACCGCCACCCTGCACGGAGACGACGACCCCACCGTTCTCCTTCTGGAACGCCTCGGCCCATGCCTGGGCGAGGTTCACCATCGTGTCCGAGCCGCTGATCGCGAGCGATCCGCTCAGACCGTCGACCGACGCCGCAGGCTTCTCCGACGACACCGGCTCCTTCTTCGCCGCGCAGCCGCCGAGAGCGAGCGCGACCACGAGCGAGAGACCTATCACAGGCCACATCCGCTTCTTCACGTCCAAGACCCTCCTCTTCGAGTACGCCTCGACCGCACGGGAACGGCGGCCATACCCGATTCTAGTGAGGGTGCGCCCGTGAATGGTTGCACGGATGTAAGAAATGCACCGCGTTTGTTAAATATCTGTGAAACGAATAGGAGTGTCCGCGCAGGACTGCCATCATGTCCCCAGGAGGACGCCATGGCACGAGTACTCGTCATAGAGGACGACCCGATCATCCGGCAGACCGTCGAGTACGCCCTGCGCAGGGCCGGCTTTGATACCGACTCCGCGCCGGACGGCCCAGCGGGGCTCGTGCGGGCACGCGTGGAACGTCCCGACCTCGTGCTCCTCGACCTCATGTTGCCTGGTATGGACGGCTACGCGGTCGCCGAGGCGCTGCGCCGCGACGACTCCGACGTCGCGATCATCATGGTCACCGCTCTCGATCAGGAGCGCGACAAGGTCCGCGGTCTCGACGCGGGAGCGGACGACTACGTCACCAAGCCGTTCTCGATGGAAGAGCTTCTTGCGCGCGTACGGGCGAACCTGCGCCGCGTGAAGGAGCACGAACTCCTGCGCAGCGACGAGATCATCGAAGCGGGCGACCTCGTCATCGAGCCGTCGCAGTTCAGGGTCACCGTCGCCGGCTCGGCGGTCAGGCTGCGCATCAAGGAGTTCCAGCTCCTCGTGGCACTCGCCGGCAGCCCCGGACAGCTGCTGACGCGCCACCGCCTCGCCGAACAGGTGTGGGGCTACGAGTTCCTCCCCTCGTCGCGGACGATCGACGTGCACATCAGGCGTCTGCGCCAAGCCGTCGAAGAACCCTCTTCTTTCACATACGTCACGACCGTCCACGGCCTCGGGTACCGCTTCGAACCACGACCGAAGGACGAGAAGGCGTGAAGCCGGCGGCGCGCGACGGCGCGATCTCCTACCGCTCTCGACTGCTGCTCGGCTACATCCTCGTCGTCACCCTCCTCTCCGCGATCTGGGCTTGGAGCCTCTACGGTCCCGTGACCGCGGCGGTGACCGAACAGCAATCACAGCGCCTGCTGGGCATCGCGCGCGCCTCCGCCGTCGCGTTCGGACAGCCTGTCGAGGATGTCCAGGTGCTCGCACACACGCTCACGGGTGACGGTTACCTCCGCGTCACGGTCATCGCAGGCGATGGTCGCGTGCTCGCGGATTCGCAGGAGGACCCCGCGGCCATGGCGAACCACGGTCGGAGACCGGAGGTCGCGAGCGCGCTAGCGGGTCGCACCGGACGAGACATCCGCCGCTCGGAGACCCAGGGCACCGACCAGCTCTACGTCGCGGTCCCGGCCACCATATCGGGGCGTGCGGCGGCCGTGAGGGTCTCCGAGCGCCTCGTGACGATCGGGGCCATCGCGGCGAACGCGCGCGGCGTCGGGCTCGGACTGCTCGCCGTCGCCGTCGTCCTCGCCGCGGCAGCGGCGTGGTGGCTCGCCGCCGACGCCGCGGCGCCCGTCTCCCGCCTCGTCTCATCGGCGCGCGCCATGGCCGCGGGCGACCTGTCGGTCCCAGTCGACGACGCCCCTGGAGAGCTCGGGAACCTGTCGCACGCGCTCCGCGAACTCGCTGAGCAGACCAAGAGCCGCATCATCACTCTCGGAGCCGAGCAGGGGGACCTTCGAGCAGTCCTCGACGGCCTGCACGATGCGGTCTTCCTCCTCGAAGACGGGGTGGTGCGGCTAGCCAACGAGGCCGCATCGACCCTTTTCAAGGTCCCCCATGGAGGCTGGCAGGGGCACGTGCTGGACGAGACCGTCCTTCCCGCTTCGCTCGCTTCGGTCGTTCGCGATCTGGCGAGCACGCGCGAGAACGTGACCGAGGAGGTCGGCCCGGACCCGACGCTACGCTGGCTGCGCGTGACCGTCGTGCCCTTGGACATCGGCGCCCGGCCCTCGCGCACGCTCATCATCATCGCGGACGTGACGGAGCGGATGCGCCTCGACAAGATCCGCACCGACTTCGTCGCAAGCGCCTCCCACGAGCTCAAGACGCCGACCGCCGCGATCCAGCTGCTCGCCGACTCCGCAGCGATCGCGGCCCAGGACGGCAACACCGCGCGGGCGCTCGACTTCGTCGGCCAGTTGCGCGCCGAGACCGACCGGCTGCGACGGCTCGTCAACGACCTGCTCGACCTCTCCAGGCTCGAGAGCGCTCCAGAGGTGGGCACGATAACGAACCTGCGCGAGGCCATCGCCCTGAGCGTCACCGCGCATGGATCGGCGGCGGCGGCGAAGGGGATCTCCCTGCTCACTGACCTCTCCGGCGTGCAGGGGCAGGACGTCTACGCCCGCGCCGACCCGACCGACATCGCGGTCGCACTCGACAATCTCCTCGACAACGCGATCACCTACACGGAGTCCGGCTCGGTGACGGTGTCGGTGACCTCGAGACCGGACTCTGTGACCGTGCTGGTGGCGGACACCGGCATCGGCATCCCGCCCCAGGACCTGCCGCGCGTCTTCGAGCGCTTCTACCGGGTGGACCGATCGAGGACCCGCGCCAGCGGTGGCACCGGGCTCGGCCTCTCCCTGGTGAAGCACGTCGTCGAACGCTCCGGCGGAAGGGTCTTCATCGAGTCCACGCCCGACGTCGGCACCGAGGTCGACGTCACCTTCCCCCGCGCGTAGGAGCGCCTACCTCCCGACGAGCAGCGGCGCGACCTGCTTCTTGCGCGACAGCACGCCCGGGAGCCACGCGGAACCGCCGGCGAGCGTGACGCCGAAGCCGCGCTCGACCAGACGCACCCTCCCGACGGCGAGCAGCTCGCTCCCTTCGCGCACGACGTCCGTCACCATGAGCGCGACGAGGTCGAGCCTGCGCGCCTCGAGCACGCCCTCCATCACCTCGAGCAGCTCGGCGCGGTGCGCGAGCACGTCCGCGGCGTCGACCGTCTCCACCTGGCCGATCGCGACGGCGGCCTCGGCGCCCCGGTACTCCTTGAGGTCGGCCATGACGGCCTGGCGCGGTGAGAAGCCACCCGCCATCGAGCGCGCCCGGAAGACCTCCATCCCGAAAGCGAGCGGGTCGAGCCCGAGCGCGTCGCCCAGGCGTGCGGCGACCTCGCGGTCGGCGTCGGTCGTCGTCGGCGACTTGAGGAGCACGGTGTCGGTGAGGACCGCGGCGAGCAGCAGGCCCGCGATCGGCTCCGGTACCGCGACCCCGAGCTCGTCGTAGCGGCGCGCGACGACGGTGGCGGTGGCGCCGAAGGGAAGACCGAGGAAGAGGATGGGCCCGGCCGTCTCGATATCGCCGACCCTGTGGTGATCGACGATCTCGACGACCGTGGCCTCCTCGATGCCGGAAGCCGACTGCGCCGCCTCGTTGTGGTCGACGAGCACGACGCTGCGCCGCGGGTTCTTCGCGAGATCGGTGCGGGTGAGCACGCCGACGAGGCGTCCTCCGTCGACGACGACCGCCTCACGATGCGGCGAGCCGAGCAGGTCCTCCGCGACCTCGGTGAGCAGGTCGTCGGGACCGCAGACGACCATGCCGTCGTCCATCACCTCACCGGCCGTCCGACCGAGCTCGATGAGGCGCGCTGAGCTGTAGGTGTCGTGCGCGGTCGCGATCACGGCCGCGCCTTTGGCGCGCGCCAGGTCGAGGACGGCGGCGTCGGGCTCGCATCCGCCCGAGACGACGAGGCAGGCGATCCCGGCCTCGAGCGCCTGCGGCTGCGTGCGGCGGCGGTCGCCGACGACGAGGGTGTCCCCGGGCCGGCAGCGCGCGAGCATCGTCTCGGGCTCCATCGCGCCGATGAGCACGGCGCCGGCGAGCACGGACTCCGGATCGCCCGCGAGCAGGCGACCGTCGAGCGCGCTCACCAGCTGCGCGACGCGGACCGGACGGCTGGCGAACCCGGCGAGCTCCATGTCCTCCACGTAGCGAGCCGCGAGCGCCTCGACGTTGAGGACGCCGACCGGCGCCTCTCCCTCGACGACCGGCAGCACGCGCACCCCACGCTCGCGCATGAGACGCCCGGCGTCGCGCATCGTCGTCTCGGGCGCGACGGTGACGATATCGGCGGTCATGACGTCGCGGACGCGCGTGCGCACGTGGTCGACCTCGGCAGGCGGCTCGACGCCGAAGCGGGCGAACGCCCACGACGACTCGGGCGGCATCGGCCCCAGCTTCGCCGGGATGTAGACGCGGCCGGGATCGGTGACGTTCTTCAGATGCGCATAGGCGACCGCCGAGCACACGGAGTCGTTGTCCGGGTTCCGATGCCCGAAGACGAGCACCACGTCCATGCGAGCGCCTCCCGTCACCGCTTCACCTTACTCAGCGGAGCGTACCCCAGCAGCAGCGTCTTGGCTCCGCGGCCGGTGAACGTCACGACGATCTTGTCGCCGGAGATCTCCGTCACCTTGCCGTGCCCGAACGTCTTGTGGTCGACCGTGTCGCCGACCTCGAAGCTCTCTGTGGGCTCGGACCGCTCGCGTCGCTTCGCACCCGAGCCGAAGACGCGCCCTCCGCCGCCGAAGGCCCTCCCAGTCGACTCGCTGGTACCCTGGCGGCTCGTCGAGCCCCGCCCCTCGTGCCGGAGGTGCTCGTCGGGGATCTCGGCGATGAACCGGCTCGGCGGGTTGTACTGGCTCGCGCCGTAGAGCGATCGCGTCATCGCGTGCGTGAGGTAGAGCCGTTCGCGGGCACGTGTGATCCCGACGTAGCACAGCCGCCGCTCTTCCTCGAGCCCGGAGGGATCGAACATCGAGTTCGCGTGGGGGAAGAGGCTGTCCTCCATCCCCGTTATGAAGACCACGGGGTATTCGAGGCCCTTCGCGGTGTGCAGCGTCATCAGCGTGACCGCGCGCTCGCCTTCGACGAGGGTGTCGAGGTCGCTGCGCAGCGACAGCCATTCGAGGAGGTCCTCGAGTCCGGTGTCCTCGTGCTCGCGGTCGAACTCTTCGACGACGCCGAGCATCTCGCGGATGTTGTCCGCCCGCGACGACGCCTCGAAGGTCCCCTCCGCCTCCAGCGCGACGACGAGACCGGCGCGCGACACCACTTCCTCGACGTATTCGCGCAGCTTCGACGTCTCGATGCCGCGCAGGCCGTCGGCGAGCTCCAGGAACGCCTCGACCTTCGCGCGCGGGCCCGTGCCGAGCTCGCCTTCGTCGATCGCGCGGCGCGCGGCTTCGAGGAACGGGATGTCCTCGCGGAAAGCGAGCGCGTCGATCACGGCGATCGTGGCGGCGCCTATACCTCGGCGCGGCGTGTTGATGATGCGCTTCGCCGACACGCCGTCCGCGGGGTTGGCGGCGACGCGCAGG
This sequence comes from Coriobacteriia bacterium, assembly GCA_041658765.1. Classification (NCBI taxonomy): domain Bacteria; kingdom Bacillati; phylum Actinomycetota; class Coriobacteriia; species Coriobacteriia bacterium. Next base: position 15,455 of record JBAZZO010000021.1, read on the forward strand.
TACGCGAGCACGTCGCGGATCTCGGCGCGGTCGAAGAAGCGCGTGCCGCCGACGATGCGGTACGGCACGCCGTCGCGCAGGAAGCGGTCCTCGATCGCGCGGGACTGCGCGTTGGTGCGGTAGAAGACGGCGAAATCCGCGTACGAGCGGTGCTCGGAGCGCAGCAAGCGCTCGATCTCGCCGGCGACGAAGCTCGCCTCGTCCTTCTCGTCCGAGGCCGCGTAGCGCGTGATCGCCTCGCCCTCCACGTTCGCCGTCCACAGCGTCTTCGGCTTGCGTCCCGCGTTGTTCGCCACAACGTGGTTCGCCGCCGCCAGGATCGTCTTCGTCGAGCGGTAGTTCTCCTCGAGGCGGATGACGGCCGCCTCCGGATGGTCGCGCTCGAACTCGAGGATGTTGCGCAGGTCGGCGCCTCGCCAGGAGTAGATCGACTGATCGTCGTCGCCGACGACCATCAGATTGCGGCGGCGGCGCGTGAGCATCTCCACGAGCGCGTACTGGGCGTGGTTCGTGTCCTGGTACTCGTCGACGAGGACGTAGCGGAAGCGCTCCTGGTAGACGTCGAGGACGTCGGGTTGCTCGTCGAGCAGGCGGTGCGCGAGCATCAGCAGGTCGTCGAAGTCGAGCGCGTTGCCCGCGCGCAGCCGCTTCTGGTAGAGGGCGTACACCTTCGCGGCGACCTTCTCCGGAGGCGTGGAGGCGCGCTCGGCGAACTCCTCTGGGCCGACGAGCTCGTTCTTCGACGCGGAGATGCGACCGGCGACCATGTTCGGCGAGAAGTGCTTCGGGTCGAGGTCGAGTTCCACGAGGCAAGACGTCAGCAGCCGCTTCGTATCCGCTTCGTCGTAGATGGTGAAAGAGGGGCCGTAGCCGAGACGCTCGGGGTCGCGCCGCATGACGCGCGCGCAGAACGCGTGGAAGGTCATCACCCACATGCCGCGCGAGACGGGACCGACGAGGCGCGTGAGGCGCTCGCGCATCTGGGCGGCGGCCTTGTTCGTGAAGGTGATGGCGAGGATCGCATGCGGAGACACGCCGAGGTCGGCGACGAGGTGCGCGATGCGGTACGTCAGCACGCGCGTCTTCCCGGAGCCGGCGCCGGCGAGCACGAGCAGCGGGCCTTCGGTGGTCAGCACGGCGTCCCGCTGCGCGGGGTTGAGGTCGTCTAGGCGCAGGGTCATGGCCGACAGAGTGTAGCATCCCCTGCGGCGCTACGGGACGGGAGGGGTCTGCGGCTCAGACAGTCCTCGCCGGGGGCCCTGGCGCTTCGCGCCCTCCCCGGCTGCGGAACTCGCCGCCGGACCCCTCCCGTCCCGCCGCGACATCTCTCCTGTGATAGTATCTTTGGTAGCGAAGGAGGTACGTCACATGAGCGCAATGCCCAACATCGTTCCCATCAGCGAACTTCGGCAGGACGCCTCTTCGATCGTCAAGCACGCGTCGGCCACGGGGGACCCGGTCTTCATCACCCAGCACGGTCGTGCGTCGGCGGTCCTATTGAGCGCCGGCGCCTACGAGCGGACGCAGCGTGAACTCGAGATCCTGCGCATCCTCGCTCAGGGTGAAGCCGACATCCAGGCCGGCGTCGGCTACGACCTCGATGTCGTGATGGCCGAGGCAGACGAGCTGCTGAAGCAACCGTGACCCGCAGGATCGACTTCACGCCGCCGGCGCGGGCGCAGTTCCTCGCAGCGGTGGACTACATCCGTACCGAGCGTCCGTCTGCCGCCCGTGCGTTCCGCGACCGCTCGACCGAGGTGCTCAAGCACCTCATCCGCTTCCCGGAGACCGGCCGGACGATCCCTGAGTTCCCTCAGCTCGGCTTCCGCGAGGTCCTCGTCAGTCGGTACCGCTTCTTCTACCGGCTAGAAGGCGACGTGATCTGGGTGGTCGGCGTGTGGCACGACGCCCAGCTTCCTGCTCAGCCCGAGTAGCGCCGCAGCGGGACGGGTGGGGTCTGCGGCTCAGACAGTCCTCGCCGGGGGCCTGGCGCTTCGCGCCCTCCCCGGCTGCGGAACTCGCCGCCCGACCCCTCCCCGTCCCGCTGTGCCCGGCCGCTACGCCTCGGGCAGCGCCCGTTGGCTCCCCGGGCGGGTGCGGTTACCATGAGACGCAGGAGGTTCACTCATGGTTCGCGTTCTGGAGGACAAGCGACAGGCGGTCGAGCAGGCGTGTCTGCGCTTCCACGTGTCCCGGATGCACGTGTTCGGCTCCGCACTGCGCGATGACCTCCGTCCTGGAGAGAGCGACATCGACCTCCTGGTCGAATTCTCTCCCATGAGCCCGCACGATCTCGCTGACTCCTACTTCGATCTTCTCGACGAACTGCGCTCCATCCTGGGCGTCGAAGTCGACCTGGTGATGTCGGACGCCGTGAAGAACCCCTACATCGCAGCCGACATCGAGCGAACCAAGCAGGTGCTCTATGCCACGTGACGTTCGCGCGTACCTGTCGAAGCCGATCCAGCCTCCGGGAGCACCCGTCGTGCGATAATCCGCCCATGTCACGCTCCGAAGACGATACCGCGCGCGGCGGCGCCCTCTGGCGGGTGCGCCCGCGCGCCTGGATCTTCGCCGCGACCGCGCTTGTGGCGCTCGACATCGCGCTGAGGATCTTCGGAGTCCCCGCCCTGCCGAGGGACTTCCGCCTCCCCGACCGGACGCTGATGGGCTTCGACGGGTTCGTGGCTCAGATGGCACGCTCCCCGCGACTTCGGGTGGCCTGCATCGGCGATTCGGTCATGCACGGCGGGGGGACGTCCGATCCCGCGGGGGCGATCCCCGCCCACCTCGACGACGCCTACAACCTCGGCATGACCGGGGCGCACGCCAACGACATGCTCCCGCTCGTTGCGCTCTTAGCCCACCGCAAGGCCGCCGATGCCGTGGTCATCGACTTCGACTACCGCTTCTACCGGGGCGAGACCGTGACGGACCGCTATCCGGACCTGTACGAGAAGGCGGCCGCGGAAGGCGCCCTCGACTCCGTCGACGAGACGCTCGCCAGAGGCCACACGCGCACGCTCACGACCGTCGAGCGCTTCGACAGGGCCGTGGCCTCCATATGGCGTCTCTACGCCGTCCGCGACCACCTGACCGCCTGGATGTTCGGCGAGCGGCCCAAGCGCGCCCTCAACCTCCTCGTGCGCGATCTCCGGGCCAAGGCGATCGGGGCGCGCGTGTACAACAAGCGCGCCCCTTCGGCGCTTCCCTACGCGGAGCTGCGGAAGGCGTTCGACGTGCGTCCCTTCGCCGACGACAACGTGGACCTGCGCTATCTCGCGGCCACGGTACGGGTCGCGACGAGAGCGGACATCCCGATCGTCGTCTTCGCGGGACCTCTCGACCGCGCGGCGCTCGACCGCGAGCGCGTGGTCGACTGGGCGCGTTACGAGGAGAATCTCGCCTTCGTGCGCCGACTGGTCGAGGGCGAGGGTGGCGTCTTCGTCGACCTCACCGACGCCGTACCCTCCGAGCTGCTCATGGACACCCACCACCCGATGAGCGAGGGGAACCGGGTGGTCGCCGAGGCGCTGGCAAAGATCCTGGCCCCGCTGCTGCGTGGGGGTGAGCGCCCGTGACCCTCGCGTCGTGGCCGTTCGCCGCTCTACTCGCCGTGACGCTCGCGGCGTGGTGGCTCTCGCCGCGTGCGGCGCGCCCGTGGGTCATGCTCGCGGCGAGCGCGGTCTTCTACGCATGGGCGTTCCCGCTCCACCTGATCGTGCTCGCCGGACTCGTCGTGCTCGTGTGGCGAGTCGGGGCGTCGCTACAGACCGCCGCAAGACCGCGCCGGCTGCTCGGCGCCGGGATCACGCTGGTGGTGACGACGCTCGCGGTCTTCAAGTACACCGGCTTCCTCGTCGGCACGGCCGACATGCTCTTCGCTCGTGCGGGACTCCCACGGCTCCCGGTTCCCGCCATCGCCGCCCCGCTGGGCATCTCGTTCGTCGCGTTCTGCGCGATCCACTACCTCGTCGAGACGTACCGCGGCACCACGCCGCCCGGATCGCTGCTGGAGACCGCCGTCTACCTCGCGTTCTTCCCGACGGTCACGGCTGGCCCCATCAAGCGCTGGCCCGAGTTCGCGCGCGACCTGCGAGAAGGCCCGGCCAGGCCCGACCTCGACGACCTGGCGTACGGAGGCTGGCGCATCGTCGCCGGTCTCGCGAAGAAGCTGGTCGTCGCGGACACCCTCGCCATCCTCGCCGTGCCGCTGCTCGCCCCCGCCGGCAAGAACCCGCTCGTGCTGCTCGTCGGGATGTACGCCTACACCATGCGGATCTACTTCGACTTCGCCGGGTATTCGGACATCGCCATCGGCGTGGCGAGATTGTTCGGCTTCCGGGTGATGGAGAACTTCCGCTGGCCCTACCTGCGCCGGAACATCTCCGAGTTCTGGGCGAACTGGCACGCCTCGCTCACGCGCTTCATCACCGAGTACGTCTTCATCCCGCTCGGCGGCTCGCGCGCCGGGCGCGCCCGCACGGCGCTCAACACGCTCGCGGCGATGGCGGTCAGCGGCCTGTGGCACGGCGCCGGATGGCACTTCGTCGCGTGGGGGCTCTACCACGGCGCGGGGCTGGTCGTGGCGCGCTGGTGGAGAGAGGCGCTCGACGCGCTGGCCGCGCGCTGGGCGGCCTACGCGCGGCTGCGCGAACGCGCCGGGTGGCGAGGCGCCGGCTGGGCGGCAGGCACGCTGCTGACCTTCAACTTCGTCGCGTTCGGGTGGATGCTCTTCCTGCTGCCGCTGCACGACGCGCTGTTCGTGTGGAAGCAGGTCGCGCGCTTCGCGCTGCTGGCTGCGAGGAGGTGGATCGGGTGAGCCGCGACCGCCTCGCGCGCCTCGCGGTCGACATCGTCGTCGGCGTGGCGATCGCCGCGCTCGTCGTCCTCGTCGTGATGTTCGCGAGCTCGACCGCGCCGACCTTCATCTACCAGGCGTTCTGAGGGAGCGCCGGGATAGACAGACTGCGATCGCCGTCGGGCGCGTAGCGCGAAACGCCCGCAAAACCGCTGGTGAGCGCGGTATTCCGAGAATCGCCGGTCCCGAAGGGATGACGGAATAGGCAGAAAGAGGCAGTCTGTGGATGCGGACAGTGCACACTGTCCAATCCTTGTTCGGCACATAGCATGTCTTCGGGGGGGAGCCAGGATGGAGCCCAGGCTAGGCAAACCGCGTGTGTTCTTGTCGCACTGCAAGGCGGACCTACCCTTCATCACGCGTCTCGATAGCGCGCTGCGGGAGTGCCAGATCGACACCTGGCTCGACTCCATCGACATTCCGCACGGTCACCCGTGGCTCGACGCCATCTTCAGGGATGGGATTCCCGCCTGCGATGCAGCGATGGTGTATTTGACCCCTGCCGCACTGGACTCGGTGATGGTGAAGAAGGAAATCGACGCCGCGATGATCCAGCAGCTGCAGGATGAGCGGATCGCCTTTCTGCCCTATGTGTCCTCATCGGATATCCGCATCAAGCTGCGTGCGGATATTCAGGCGCTACAAGCGCCTGAGTGGAATGAATCCAACTACGAGCAACTCCTGCCGCGAGTCGTAGCGGAAATCTGGCGCAGCTACCTGGGCCGCACCGTAGTGGCTGCCGTTGCAGACGAGCGCGTGAAGCGCCTGCAGGCGGAACTAGCGCTGCAAGAACTCCGGGGCAAGTCGGCGGCATCCGTGTTCACGCCTGCAGAAGAAGCTGAGTTCGAGCAGATTTGGGCTACTCTCGATCGCACGGTTGTCATTCACGCCAAGGTCACAACCCCTTCCCGGGGTGACGGGGACGACGTCGTTGAGCCAGCCTTGCCAATTGGTGTTCAACTCGGCTCCTATGTTGCCCTCGTCATAGCTGCGGGCTACGAGTTCTCCGCGAGGGAGGGCTACTCCGTCCTGAACCAGCCCGTTAAGGACTTTGTGCTTGAGCGTGTTCCCGGCGCGCTGGAGGTCTCGGTGGAAGACATCCCCTCAGTCACGGACGAGCTGACAATGTACGGCCTGCTCGATCGTGTTGTTGACACGACTCCCATGGACGGGTCCGCTCTCACGCGCACGGTACGAATTTGGTCAGGCCCGAACTACTGGAGTGTCTGGACGAACAAGAGTCAGCGCTTGAGGTACTGGCTGGCCTACAACGACCGGCTGCCTACGTCGGTTGAGTTGAGCGAGGGTGAGTCGTCACCGCTGACCTAGTGTCGAACAAGCACATCGAGCGGACGGCGCGAGGTATCTGCGGAAGAGAGGCGGGTGACCGCCGCTCATGCGCACCACGTTGATATGAGATGGCCGGTCAAGCGAAGTTGGCCTCACGGGGCTCTCGATCGTGGTTCGAGAGGTGCAAGCGGGCGGGCACATGGGAACGGCGCTCGACCATGCTGATATCCGGGGATTTCAA
>JBAZZO010000022.1 GCA_041658765.1 Coriobacteriia bacterium
TACAAGCTCAACGCCCGCAAGAACCCGAGATGGAAAGAGGAGGTGAAGGCGTCCGACGTCGAGTACCTTTATTGTGAGGCAACGAATCAGTCGCTCGAGTACCTTTTATTCTGAGGCATCACGGACCCCTCTTGCGCACCGTCTCCTGCCTTGCACCACCTGGTCGCCCTTGCTAGACTACCCTTCGCGTGCGGACGTGGCTCAGTTGGTAGAGCACAACCTTGCCAAGGTTGGGGTCGCGGGTTCGAATCCCGTCGTCCGCTCCATCCGGAACCACGAAGACCGGCCTCCGCGCAGAACATCCACCGGGCGCCGGTCTTCTTGATAGACACGGGGTCTCCCCGCGATGGCGACGTGGCCAAGAGGCAAGGCAGGGGCCTGCAAAGCCCTTATCCCCGGTTCGAATCCGGGCGTCGCCTCCAGCGCATGACTCAAGCCCGCCCCTTACGGTGGCGGGCTTTCTTGCGTAGAGGACCGCCCTACGCCGCGCTGTACTTGATCTCGATGCGCTTCGCCTGCTCGAGGCGATGGAGTCCCCGCTCGAGGTCCGCGGGGTCGGGGATGTTGGATACCGCCCACTTCACGATCTCGGGGGGCACCAGCGGGTAGCGCTTGCGCGCCTGCGAAAGGGTCATCTCGGTTCCTCCTGCTGCGACGAACGGCTACGACGTTGCTGTGACGTGCTGCTTCGGGACCCTCGCGCGTAGTTTGACCCCCTCGCGTGCGGGGCGTCAAGCCTTCCCGACGTCTTCGCGAGCTACTCGCGCCAGCGCCGGAAGAGGTCGTGCTCGATACCGAGGACGTCGAGCACCTTGCCGACGACGTAGTTCACCTGGTCGTCGAGGGAGCGCGGCCGGTGGTAGAAGGCTGGCATCGCGGGGACGATGACCGCGCCGGCCTCGGCGAGAGCGGTGAGATTGCGCAGGTGGATGAGGTTGAGAGGCGTCTCGCGCGGCATCAGCACGAGCGGTCGCCTCTCCTTGAGCATCACGTCCGCGGCCCGCTCGGGAAGGTCGGCCGCGAGCCCCGCCGCGACCGAGCCGACGAAGCCCATCGACGCCGGCGCGACTATCATCGCGTCCGACGCGCGAGAACCCGACGCCACCTCGTCGAACAGGTCGTCGGCGCGCGCGACGCGCAGCGGAGAGCCCGCGGGCAGCTCCAGGAAAGCCGCTAGCGCACGATCCGGAGCCTCCGCGGGAAGCGAGAAGCCCGTCTCGAAAGCCATCACTTCGCGCCCGGCGTCGGTCGCGATGAACGTCACGGCGTGGCCGGACGCCAGCAGGCGTTCCGTCAGGCGCAGGCCGTAGACCGACCCCGACGCCCCGCTGACGACCACGATGTAGGTTCCCACGGCCACGCTCCTATCCGAGAAGCCGGTCGGCCACGGCCCCGGCGAGGACCACGACGGCGACCATGCCGTTGACGGTGAAGAACGCCGCGTCCACGCACGATAGGTCGTCGGCGCGCACGATCGCGTTCTCGTATACAAGGAGTATCCCCGCCGCGGCGACTCCCGCGTAGTACGCCCACCCGGCTCCGGCGAGCCAGCCTCCCGCGGCGAACAGCGCCACGGCCGCCGCATGCGTGGCCCGCGTGATCGCCAGCGCCCGCGGGATGCCAAGGTCGGCGGGAGCCGAGTGGACGCCGTCCCGCACGTCGCAGTCGTAGTCCTGCGTCGCGTAGATGATGTCGAAACCCGCTGTCCATACCGCGACCGCAAGACCGAGGACCCAAGGCGCGGGGTGAGCCATCGGCGCCCCGACGGCGGCCCATCCTCCCACAGCTCCGAGCCCGAGACACCCGCCGAGCCAGAAGTGGCAAGCCCAGGTGAACCTCTTGAGGTAGGGGTAGATGAGGAACAGCGCGAGCGGGATCGGCCAAAGCAGATGCGTGACGGGCGCGAGCCGCCATACCGCGAGCAGATACGCCGCGAGCACGATCGCCGCGAAGATCCACAACTCCCCCGCTTCGACGAGTCCCGCGGGCACGGCGCGGCCCGCGGTGCGGGGGTTGCGCGCGTCTATCTCGCGGTCGACCGCGCGGTTCACGACGAACGCGAACGCGCGCGCGCCGACCATCGCCACGGTGATCCACGCGAGCGCCGGCCACGACGGCCATCCACCCTGCGCCGCCCTCGCCGCACCGTAGACCGCCCCGATGTACGCGTATGGCAGCGCGAATACGCTGTGCTCGAACTTCACGAGCTCGAGGAAGATGCGGACCTTCTCGACGGCCTTAGCCAAGTCCGAGCTCGCTCCACATGGAGTCGACGAGCGCCTTCACCTCGGTGCTCATCTCGAGCGCGTCGGGCCATTCCCGCATGTGACCCTCTCCGGGTAGCGGCTTCGTCGCGTCGATGCCCATCTTGAAACCGAAGCTCTGGAAGTCGCTCGAGTGGTCGAGCCGGTCGAGCGGACCCTTGGAGACGAGGATGTCGCGACCCGGATCGACGTTGTTGAAGCAGCGCCAGGCGACCTGGCTGTAGTCGTGGCAATCGACGTCCGCGTCGACCACGATCACGAACTTCGTGAACATCATCTGCCCCATCGACCAGGCGAAATCCATGACGCGGAACGCCTGGCCGGCGAACTCCTTGCGGATCTGGAAGATCGCGCAGTTGTGGAAGACGCCTTCGAGCGGCAGGTCGTAGTCGACGACCTCGGGCATCATCGCCTTGACCACCGGGAGGAAGATACGCTCCGTGGCCTTGGCCATGTAGCAGTCCTCCATCGGCGGGCGCCCGACGATGGTGGCGGGATAGATCGGGTCGCGACGCATCGTGATCGCCTCGACGTGGAAGACCGGGAAGTCGTCGGCGAGTGAGTAGTAGCCGGTATGGTCGCCGAAGGGCCCCTCGCGCCGCGTCTCGGCCAGATCGCACCATCCCTCGAGGACGATCTCGGCGTGCGCGGGGACGAGCAGGTCGTTCGTCACGCACTTCACGACCTCGACGGGCTCACCGCGGAGGATGCCGGCGAACAGGTACTCGTCGATCATCGCAGGCACCGGAGCGGTGGCCGCGAAGATCGTGACGGGATCGGCGCCGAGCGCGACCGAGACCGGCACTCGGGAGACGCCGGCATCGCTCCACGCGCGCAGGTTCCTCGCGCCGTCGTGGTGCTCGTGGATGTGCAGGCCGGTGGTGTTGCGATCGAAGACCTGCAGCCGGTACATGCCGACGTTGAGCTTGCCCTTGGGGTCGTTCGTCACCACGAGCGGCAACGTGATGAAGGGGCCGCCGTCCTGGGGCCATGTGGTGAGGACCGGCAGTCGTCCGAGGTCGACGTCCTCGCCCTCGAGAACGACCTCCTGGCACGGGGCCTTCTTGATCTCCTTCGCACCCGCCGCGGCGAGGTCCTTGAGCCCCATCAGGAGACCGAACTTGTCCTTCATCGACGCGGGCATGTCGAGCGGAAGAAGCTCCATCAACTGCGCGGCCTTCGCGTCGAGGTCGCGCCACGTGCCGGTCTCCGCGTCGATACCGAGCGCCCACGCCATGCGCTCGTAGGAGCCCATCAGGTTGATCGCCACAGGCATGCCGTACTCGTCGCCGCTCGACCGGTCGAAGGGGTGCTCGAACAGCAGGGCCGGACCGACGCGCTTGCTCACGCGGTCGGTGATCTCGCCGATCTCGAGCCGGGGATCGACTCGTGCCCCGATGCGCACGAGCTGACCCTTCTCTTCCAGCAGCGCGATGAACTCGCGCAGGTCCTTGATCGCCACCACGGCGCTCCTCAGTCGGTGTGCCGAGACCCCACCCGAGGATGATACCGCCCGACCAGGTACGTAACCAGCGGTGCGAGTATCGCGGCCCCTCCGAGAGCCGTCGCCTGGACGAGATCGAGGTCGTACTTGAAGGCCGCCCGCAGGTCGGGGATGAGCCACGTCACTGTCACGCCCCAGCGCCACAGGTACCATGCGGCCTCCACCGCCAGCGTCGCCTGCACCGCGAGCACCGTCGCCGGGCCGAGCGCGAGCCACCCCGCGAGACGCCCCTGCTCACGTGGTCCCTGTGGACTCTTCCGCAGAAGGGGATAGACCAGCGCCGCCACCGCGGCGGCGACGAGGCCTGCCGCGATGGCCTCGGCCATCCTCATGTTGAAGAACGCCGTCATCCGATCCTCGGAGTTGAGCGCGGAGAGCGACCACCTCAAGCGATGGACGACGAAGTACAGCGTGGAGTACACCGCGTTATACGCAGCCACGCCGGCCAGCGCGCTCACGAGGGCGCGCCACGACGCGAGGCCCAGGACGAGGAAGAGTACGAGGACCGCACCGGCCAGACCGAGCGCCATCGGCGCGCGTAGCCTTCTCTCGTCGGCGAGCCGCAGCCCCTGTGCCTTCGAGACCCAAGCGCGAAGCGCTCCCCCGCTGCCGGCTGACGGGCGTGCCCCCACCTTCAGCGCCGCCGGCGAACCTTCCTGGACGACGCCGACGAACGCCGAAGCGAACGCCTCCTCCTGCGCGCGAGCGGATGCGAGCCGGGCGTCGGAACGGTCGACGAGCGCACGCCCGAGCACCTCGCCCGCCGAATGCGACGGCACCTCGAGACCCGCGAGCACCGCCACGGTAGGCGCAAGGTCGATGAGGCGTCCGGTCCCCTGCCCCAGCGAGACTCCGGAGCCCGCGAACACCGCCGGCGCCATCGTGGCGTCCGGCTCCCAACCACCGTGACCGCCCGCGTCGACGTGCCCGTGATCGGAAACCACCACGAACGCGGTCCGCCCGTCTTGGAGAGCGGTCACGAGCCGCCCCAGGTCGGTGTCGACCCGTTCGGCCATCGTCCGGTACTCGACGGACGCCCCGCCGAAGTCGTGACCGGCCTCATCGACGTCCGGGAGGTGGAGCAGGACGATATCCGGCCGGTTCGACGCGACGAGACGCAAGGTCTCGTCGACCAGACGGCCCGAGAGGTACTCCCCCTCGCGCCAGTCCTCGAAGTAGGACGCCGTTGCGCGGGAGGCGCCGAACAGCGTGTCGAAGCCGCGCGGTCCCACCACCACGACGCGCCGGCGCACTTTCAACGCGGAATCGAGCAAGGTGGGCACGGGCACGTGCCGATCGAAGTCGTTCGTCGTGACCCCGCTCACCTGCGGCGGAGCCCCCGAGAGGATGGTCGTCCAGTCCGGGTACGACAGGGACGGCTGCGGTGTCTCGAGGACGAGATCCGCGCCGTGCGAGCGCAGAGAGCCCATGGTGCGCAGACCTTGCGAGACGTCCGCCCGCAACCCGTCGACGATCACGAGCACGACGCGACGGGCCGCTCGCGGTCCCTCACGGTGGGGTGAAGCGACGCTCATCCGCGAGAAGGGGCCGCGGTACTCCGCCACCTGGGACCACGAGTACGATGCGACGCGGTAGGCGACGACAGCGAGCGCGAGCGAAGCCGCGAGCCCTGCCGCGAGGAGCGCCCAGTGTACGAAAGTGCCCGTACGACCGCGCATCAGTCGAGACCTCCTGCCGCCAGAGCCGCGTCGAGATCGTCGAGCGAAGACACGCTGATGCCCGCGTACACTTCCGACGTCCCGTGACGATCGATCAGCACGGCGTTCATGCCCACCGCGGTCGCCCCGACGATGTCCGAATACACGTGGTCCCCCACGTGCACGGCACGGCTCGGGCTCACGCCCATGCGCTCGCAGGCGAGTTCGAAGATCCGCGGGTCGGGCTTGTGCAGACCCACCGATGCCGAGGAGACGACGACGTCGATGAGCGCGGACAGGCCGAGACCATCGAGGAGTCCCTCCAGACGACTGTCCCAGTTCGATACGATGCCGATGCGCAGGTCTCGCGCGCGGAGCCGCTCGAAGGCGGGACGGACGTCCGGATACGCGCGCCATCGCGAAGCCGACCCGAACTCGTCGTAGACCCGGCGAGCGAGCGCCGGTGCCTCGTCCTCGATACCAAGGCGGGCGCAGAGGAGCGAGTACATGCCGACCCAGACGCCGGACGTCTCCTCCTCGCTCGTCCAGAAGGTGTCGTCAGCGCGATACCGGTCCTCGTAGTAACGGTCGACGAGCGGCATCAGAGAGTCGATGGCGGCGAGGTCACGCGCGTGACCGGCTTCGGCCAGTACCTGGCGGACGACCTCTGACACGCTGGGATGCGGGTACAGGAGCGTGTTGCCGACGTCGAAGGAGACGGCCTTGAGAGAGGAACCGCTCACTCCTGGTAGGTGTAGAGATCTGTCCTGTGGACCGGGGCGATCGCAGCCTCGCACGGCCGTCCGATCACGACGAGCGTCGTGATCTCCCACCCGTCGGGCACGTCCAGCACCTCCGCGAGCTGGTCACGCACCCAGAACGCGACGGAGAGCATGCAGGTGCCGAGACCTTCGGCGACGCATGCGAGGAAGAGGTTCTCCAGAGCACATCCCAAAGAGATGAGGGCATTCAGGCGGTCCATCTCACCGTCGCCGACCGGCAGCGACACCGCGAGCGCGATCGGCGCGCCGCCAAGGTCGTTCGCGTAGAAGTCGATCGCGCGCGCCACATGCTCGGGGCCGAGAGCCGCGGCGTATTCCTCCACGAAGACGGTGGTCTGAGCCATGACCTCTCCGACCCCTCGCCTAGCCTCACCCGTCGCCACGTGGAACCGCCACGGCTGGCGATTCATCGCCGACGGGGCGAGCATGGCCGCCTCGACGAGACGCTCGACGGTGGCGCGGTCGATCCGTTCGTTCGTGAACGCCCGGATGGAGTGCCGCTGCTGCATCGCGTCTTTGAGTTCCATCACTGCCCCCCCAACGGTCCGAGCTCAGCGTAGAGCCGCCAGCACCCGCTCGCAGACGGCCTGCGCCGCGCCGGGCTTACCCAACATCGTAGCATTCTCGACCATCTGAGCGAGCCGGTCTGGGTGCGTCGACAGGAAACGCACCTTCTCGACCACATCCTCCTCGTCGCGAGCCTGGAGCCCGGCTCCGAAGTTCACGAGGAAGTCCACGTTGTATATCTCCTGTCCCGGCACCGGGTTGTAGATGATGAGCGGCAGGCCCATCGCGAGAGCCTCGGAGACCGTCAGCCCGCCCGCCTTGCCGACGAGCACGTCGGCCGCGCGCATGACCTTGTTCATCTCCTTCACGAACCCGAAAGCATGCATGTTGGGGGACTTGCGCTGCACCGACTGCATCCTCCGCCGCAAGCGCTCGTTGTGGCCGGCCACGCCCGCGACCTGCGCGCCGATAGCGCACAGGTCCCTGGCGATCTCTTTGACGTCCCCGACGGTGCCGGCGGATTCGGTCAGCATGACGGTGAACCGGTCCGAAAGCCCGAGCGCCTTGCGCGATTCCGCCCGGACGAGCGGGGTGCTGAACCGCTCGTGGATCGGGATACCCGACACGACTACGCGCTCCCACGGGATCCCGCGCACCACGAGGTCCTCACGGACCTCCTTGCACGCGACGAAGTAGATGTCGGTGGCGGGGTGTAGCCACTGTCGGTGCGCACCGTAGTCGGTGATCACCGTCGCCGAGACGAAAGGCCGCGAGCTCTTGAACTCGGAGACGAACCCGCCGGCGATGGGGAACGTGGAGATGACCGCGTCGGGCGGTTCCGCCTCGATGAACGCCCGTGCCCGAGCGAGGCCCACGACGTTCATCTCGCGCACTATCGGATTGCCCGGCATCTTGTTGGTGAGGTCGAAGAACGTGCCGTACAGTTCGGGGAAGAACTGCACGCTCTGCACGTACGCGAACTTGGCCAGGACGTTCAGCCCCGGTGCGAACTCCTCGAAGAAGTCGAGGACCTTGACTTCGACGCTATCGCGATGGTGCGCGAGGAGATAACGCTCCAGCGCCCCGGCGGCCGAGCGGTGACCACCGCCGAACGAGGCGCTGAATATGAGTATCCGTCGCTTCGCGCTCAATCCGCGGGTGCCGTCCCTGGTCCACTCGGGGGCAGATGCTTCACAAGTGTGACCACGGTGCCCCCTTCCGCGCAAGGAGCGAACTCGACCCTGTCCATCAGCGCCCGCATGAACATCACGCCGCGTCCGCTCGCTGCGTAGACATCTTCGCTGCCGCGATAGTCCGCGCCGTCGAAACCCGATCCCGTGTCGGCTATGGCCACCGTGATACGGTCGTCGTAGGCTGCGACGTCGATGGTGATGCGGTCGTTCTCGCCCCTCGGAGACCCGTGTCGGATAGCGTTCGCGAGCGCCTCTCCGACCGCGACCTTGACGTCGAACAGGGATGTCTCGCTCATCCCGACGCGTGAGACGAGCTCACAGACCTTTCCGCGCACCTGGGCGAGGGACCCGATGCTGGCTGGAACCTCGAGCGACTCGATCCAGATGCGGTCGGAGGGACGCTCCTTGAGCCCGATCCCCGCGATGGCGGAGGACACCGTCGACGCGGTCGCCACCGTCGGAGCGAGCCCGACGAGGCCCGAGAGCTCGAGGATCCGCCCGACATCGCGATTGGCGCCCGCGAGTACGACCTTGCCCCGGAAGGGCTCGAGCCTCTTGTCTATCCACACGAGCAGCCCGAGGGCGGAGCTGTCGACGTAGGTGACGTCGTCCAGATCCAGGACGACGTTCACGCAACCGGCCTCGATCGCTTCGTCGAGGACCTTGCGTACTTCGTCGACGACCGAGATATCCAGTTCTTCGTCAAGGCGAGCGATGCATATTGCGGGAGATAGGCTCTGCTCGATGCGCACCGTCATGTCGCCCTCGTCCTGTTCGTCCACCGCATCCGCATATGGCCTGTCTACCCGTTCGGACGCTGGACCGAACCAGACGTCTCGGATCGGTCCCGGGGGGCGACACGAACGGCCAGCACGGCGGCATCGTCCCTCAGGTCGGTGCCGACGAACCGCTCGAGGGCCGAGAGCAGGCGGTCCGTGATCGACCGCGCGTTCCCGCCGCGTCTCAGCAACCTGCGAACACGGTCCTCGCCGAAGAACTCCTTCGAGCGACGCGCCTCCGTCACCCCGTCGGTGTAGAGCAGCAGCGTCGCACCCGCCTCCAGGCCGATCGCGATCTCCCCGAAGTGGGCGTCTGTGATCGCGCCGAGAAGCGGTCCGGTCGGCCCGAGCCGCTCGGTGCGGCCGTCCGTCCGCAACAGCAGCGCGGGGGGATGTCCGCCGTTCGCATAGAGCAGGCTGCTTCGTTCGAGATCGACGACGCCGACCCAGAGAGTGACGATATCCGAGACAAGACCCGTCTCCGACACGACGCGGTTCAGCTCTGTGATGATGGCGGCGGGACCAGCGCCGGCTGCGGCCATCCCGCGCACCGTGAACTTGATCATCGACGTCTTCGTCGCAGCGGTGACGCCTTTGCCGCACACATCGGCCATCGCGAGCACGATACGCCCGTCCGGCGTCGTGAAGAGATCGTAGTAGTCTCCGCTGATCCCCTCCGTCTTCTTCCCGGCGGCGAGATAGCGAGCGTGCGCGTCGAGTCCCGGAACGGACGCCACCCTTTCCGGAAGGATGCTCGCGCGGAGCACCGACGCCACGTGGTGCTCCTGTCCGAAGAGCGCGGCCGTGTCGACCGAGAGAGCCGCCTGCGTGGCGAAGAGGCGCAGCATGACCAGGTCTTCGTCCCGGAACGCCCCACGGTCGCGGGCGTACGCGGCCAGGGTGCCGAGGCGCCGGCCGCGTGAGGTGAGCGACACGATGACGGCGGAAGCGAATCCCTGCGAGAGAGCGAGTCGCGCCCACTGTTCATCGACTGTCGCCAAGTCCTCGATATTGGCCGCCTCCCCCGACTCGAAGACGCGGCCGGCGACGCCCTCGCCTGGAGCGACGGAGAGCGACACCAGGTCCCGATGCCCGATCCCGCGACTCATCTCCGTCGTGACGCGGCGCGACGTGGGATCGTACATCATGAGCGAGACCGCCTCGGCGGAGACGATCTTCTGCACCACATCGAGGACGCGGTTCAACACCACGGGCAGCTCCAGCTCGGACGTGACGGCCTGGCTGATCCGGAAGATCATCTCCAGATCGGTGGCGCGTACCCTTGCCTGGTTGAACAGGCGCGTGTTCTCCAACGCGAGAGACGCCTCGCGGCCGATGGTCTCCGCCAGCACCATCTGCCGCTCCCCTATCCGCTCGCCCGCCGACCATCCGGTCAGCGCGAGCGCCGCCGCCGGACACCCGTCCACGACGATCGGCAGGATGAGCGCACACGTGATGTCCTCGCCGAGCAGCTCTCGCGCCCGTTCCAGTGCCTCTCCCCCGTCCACGAGAAGGGGAAGGGCCGGATCGTCCCCTTCGCCGACGCTCGCGAAGGAGGATAGCAGCGCCTTCTCGTGCACCGGGTCGGAAGAGGGTGCAAGCCCGAGCGCGGTGCGATCGGCCACCGCGACCTCGGCGAAACGCATCCCGAGAAGGTCGGCCGCCATGTCCGCCACGTCCGACAGGGCCGCCTCGAGGTCGCCCGGTGCCGCGAGCCTCTCAGCCACACGGCGAAGGACCTCGGCCTCCAGGCGGGCGGCTCGCTCCTCCGCGAACAGGTGGGAGTTGTAGACGGCGATCGACGCCTGAGCTGAGAACGTTCGCGCCATCTCGGTCTCCGCCGCCGTGAACGTGCGCTCCTCCGAGCAGACGACCACGACGAGACCCAGGGTCAGCACACCGGTGGAGAGCGGGACGACGAGTCCGCAGCGGATGGTGTCGGCGCCGTAGAGGTCGAGGAGCGGGTCCCTGTCGCCATGCTGACGCCGGAAGGAGACGAGAGTACCCGTGTCGAGCGCCTCGGCGATCCACGACGGCCGGCGAAGATCGACGGAGAACTCGCTCGGCTCCTCCGGCAGACCCTTCGCGCGAGCAAGCACCGCCCTATCACCAGCCGCGTCGACCAGGAAGACCGCGACCCCGCCCGTCTGCAGGATATGCCCCATCGCGGTGAGGATACCGTCGAGCACGTGATCGAGCCTCGAGGACGTGGCCAGCAGCTGCGACAGGTCATGAAGCGAGTTGAGCCGCACGGCCATGTCGTTGAACGCTACCGCGAGCCTTCCTACCTCGTCCTGTCGTTCCACCGGGATGGGCCGCACGAAGGCACCCGAAGCCACATCGTGCGCCCGGACCTCGAGTTCGCGCAGCGGCTCCACGATGCGGCGTGTCGCCGCGACCGCGAGGGCGATGGCAAGGAACGCTCCCGCGACCAGGGTCACGAAAGCCGGCGCCAGTGCGGACGATGTCCTCGTGGCCGCGAGGCCCTTCGGGCTCGCCACCACCACGCTCCAATCGAGACCGGGGAAGCCCTGTATCGGCATGAGCTCTCCGACGAGAGATGCACGACCCGACCCGACCGAGACCTCTCCATCGGCCCGGCGAACGACACCGCTCCCGCGATCCTTCTCCAGTATCGGAGACCCTCCGCGATCCGCCGCGATGACCTCCGAACCTGGACCGAGGATCAGTACCGCGCGCTCCTCGACGTCACCCGAGACCTCCGCCGCGAGCGACTGCACGAAGTCCGTGCGCAGCCGCGCGTACAGCACACCCGACCACGGACCGCCTCGAGCCTCGCGAAGGAGCCAAAGACGTCCCCCGACATCTCCGATCCCAGGACGCCAAACGTAGACGAGCCCCTCCGACGTCGGCGATGAGCCCGACAAGACAGCATCGAGGGACTTCCGAGGGTTCTCGAAGACCGGGGTCGACGCGAGGATGCGCCCGTCATCGCCTCGGAACACGAGCATGTCGAAATGCTCGGCTTCGACGGCCGCGATCCTTACGACGCGCGACCGGACCTCGTCGATACGTCGGGCGTCCCTCAGTCCGACCGCGAGAGAGTCAAGCGCCTCCTCGGCGGCATCGAACCGAACGGCGACACCGTGCGCTATGAGCCTGCGGTATACGACCTGTCGGTCGGCGATCTCAGAGCGGGTCATGGAGTACACGCCGACGATCCCCGCAGCCACCACGACCGTGACTATGAGGCCGACGATGACGACCGTCAGCCAGAGCAGTTGCGTTGAGAGACTCGCGCCCCGACGTCCCCGAACGACCATCGCCCACCCGTCCGCGGTCTCGCATCGAGTGTCGGGGGGCGAGAGGGCCCCTCCGCATCGGTCCCATCGTAGTCCAGCCACAGCCCCGCGGCCAATGCCGAACCGTGCCTAACGCGTGATAGCTCGCTCGATCCAGACCGACAGTCCGGTCGCCAGACCGGCCACCATGAGCGCCCCGAGGGCGACGAGCACCGCGCCCGCGATGGCGTTGAGCACGCGGGCCAGACGCTGCGCGCGACGCAGAAGACCCACCAACCGGCTGAAGAGAAGACCTGTGAGCAGGAACGGCAAGGCCAGACCCAGCGAATACGTCCCGAGAAGCATCGCGCCACGCGAGACGGACGCCGTGTTGGCCGCCATCGTGAGTATCGCGCCGTAGATCGGACCGGAACATGGTCCCATGGCCAACGGGAACGCCACTCCCAGGGCGAACGCGGCCCAACCTCCGAAGCGGCGGAGACGAGACGCGTCGACTCCCCCCGCGCGGCGCAGCCAAGGCGCAGGAAGCACTCCGAGCAGCACGAGACCCATCGCGATCACGACGATCCCCGCCACGCGTCCTAGCGCATCGCGGTTGCGCCCGAGCAGGTTCCCGAGCAACGACGCGCTGGCGCCGAGCGCGACGAAGACGACGCTGAAGCCCGCGACGAAGAACAGCATAGGGACGAGGACCCTTCGCACATCCCGGTCTTCGTCACCGAGTTCGTTGAGCGTCATCCCCGTCATGAACGACACGTAGACGGGAATGAGCGGCAACACGCATGGCGTCAGGAACGAGACGATCCCCGCGGCGAAGGCGGCCGCAAGCCCTATCGCCCCATTCTGCACGTCACCACCCACTCACGAGCGCACCATGCTCGGCTTGAAGCGGCGCAGCAGCAGCGAGCTGCTCACGACGCTGACGCTCGAGAGCGCCATCGCCGCTCCGGCTATCTCGGGGCGCAGCAGCCCGAAGGCCGCGATGGGGATGCCCAGCG
>JBAZZO010000023.1 GCA_041658765.1 Coriobacteriia bacterium
GCCGCGGGCGCGTGCCGCGCAGCGGCAGCGAGCGGAAGGCGCGCAGGAGGACGTCGCGCTCGAGCTCCCAGCGGTGGCGGGCGAGCGCCGCCTCGCGAGCGCGGGCGCCGACGGCGCCGATGTCCTCGGCGCCGTCGAGCAGCTCGCGCACGGCCGCGGCGATCGAGGAGGGGTCGCGCGGGTCGCCTATCAGCGTGCCCACGCGCTCCTCTCGCACGACCGCGGCCATGTCGGGCAGGTCGCTGACGACGACGGGCAGGCCGACCATCATGTACTCGAAGAGCTTGTTCGGCGCGGCGTACACGTACGAGAGACACGAGCCGACGAGCGGGATCAGCCCGACGTCCGCCGCCGCCGTGTAGCGCATCAGCCGCTCGTACGGCACGGCGTCGAAGACCTCGACGCTGGCCTGCAGCCTCTCGCGCTCGACCTTCGCGCGAAGCTCGCCTTCGAGCGATCCGTAGCCGACGAGCGCCAGACGGCAATCGCGCAGCTCCCGCATCGCGTCGATGAGCTCGGGCAGGCCGCGGTTGGGTATCAGAACGCCCTGGTAGATGAGGAGGAACCGCTTGCCGCCGAGCGCGCGGCGGCGGAACTCCTCGTCGGGATCGGGCTCCTCGATGGTCTCGGGCACGTTGCGCACGACGATGGGCCGACTCACGCCGTGCTCGGCCGCCATGAAGTCGGCGCGGCCGGCGTCGCTGGTGATCACAGTCGCGGCGCGGCGCAGGTAGAAGCCCTCGTAGCGCTTCATCGCCCATCGCCATGCCGGGTTCGCGGCGACCGTCCAGTTGCGCCCGAGCGCGAGCTCGTCGGCGTCGTAGACGAGCAGCGCGCCTCTCAGGCGCGCTGCGAGATGGCAGGCGAGCAGCGGGTAGGCGTCCCGAGCGTCGTAGACGTCGGCGTCCTCGCGCCACGCGGTGGCGAACGTCCGCCAGATGCCCTCGGCGAAGCGCAGGAACTTGAGCCCGAAGCCTCGCGGCAGGCGGCGCGAGCGCAGAGTCACGCGCTTGACGACGTAGCCGTCGCGCTCCTCGATGGCTGGCGTGTCGTCGTCCTTCAGCGCGACGAGGACGACCTCCCACCCGTCCTCGGCCAGCGCGCGAGCCGCGCGATCGACCCTCGTGAGGTACTTCGACGCGTTGTACTGCACGATGCAGACCTTGCCCGCGCGCGCGCTCACGAGCGGTCCACCAGCCCGTCGAGGACGGAGGCGAGACGCGCGGCCTGCGCGCGCCGGTCGAAGACGGCAACGACGGACGTGTCGAGGTCCCGGCCGAGCGAGCCGTCGCGCTTCGCGCGCTCGAGGCGCGCCAGCACCTCGGCGACGGCGGCCGGGTCGTCCGGCGCGACGACCTCGCCCGCGCGCGCCTGCCGCACGAGTGAAGCGGCGGCCCCGTCGGGCGGACCGGCGACGAGCGCGGGAAGTCCCATCCCGAGATACTCGTAGAGCTTGCCTGTGACGGACGCCTTCGCGCCCGGACGACCGGCGATCAGCACGAGCCCGACGTCGGCCGCCCCCGCGGCGGCGAGCGCCTCCGCATGCGGGAGGTAGCCGTGCAGGGTCACCCGGTCGGCGAGGCCGAGCGCGGCGACATCCCCGGAAAGCGATCCCGGCGCGGAGCCGACCAGGTCGAGCGTCACGTCCACACCCCGCGAGACGGCCTCGGCCATCCCCTTCAGGAAGACGCCCGGGTCCGAATGGCCGCGGTAGACCGTCCCCATGAAGACGACGCGCAGCGGCCCTTCCGCGTGCGGCCGCCATCGGGGCAGGTCGGCGGGATCGAAGCCGTTCGGAAGGACCAGCGCCTCGTGCGCGCCCATCTCCCGCGCCTCGGCGGCGATGGGCTCCGACACGGCGAGCACGACATCGGCGCTCGCCAGAACGGCACGCTCGAGCGCGAGCGAGCGCGCCTCGTGCGCCGGCGTAGGCCACCACTTCACCGGGTTGTCTCTCCATGCGTCGCGCATGTCCGCGACGAAGGGCACGCCGAGCTCGCGGGCGACGCGCGCTCCCGCGACGAGCGCGGAATGCGGCGGACCGGAGGCGAGCACAGCACTCACATCACGTTCGCGGCCGAGATCCACGCCCGCTCGGACCGCGGGGCCGATCCAGAACGCGGCGTCGTCGGGGACCGCTACGAAGCGCGCGAGACGGCCCGACAGCGCCGGTACGCCCGACGGCCCCGAGGCGGGCCGTCCCTCGCCGCCGCCGGAACGGCGCGCGAGCGCCTTCAGCGGCCGGAGCGCACGCGCGAGTGCACTCGCGACATGGCGGCCCGGGACGCGCACGACCGGCGTCCCGCGGACCTCGGACTCAAGCGACTCGTCGAGCGGACGGCCGGCCACCGGGGAGGCCGCGACGACGGCCGGCCACCAACCCGCCGCGGGCAGGTAGCGGCAGAACTTGGCGACGCGCTGGACGCCCCCGCCGCCGGACGGCGGGAACTCGTAGGTGATGAGGAGGAGGTCGCCGGGCATCGGAGCCTTCCGTGTCGACCGTGCGGGGACCCTTCGAGCCGGGCCCGCCCGACCGTAGTGTATAATGAAGGCCGACCTCCCGTGTCGCGCCTCATGCCGGACCGTCACCGGACCGATACGGGGAGATGTAGCCTTTCGACACAGAACAAGAGGTCCCCGCTCCATGTCATCCCTCTCCCGCATAAGACTCCCGCGTGCCCGTCGCGCGTTCGCCGCCCTCCTTGTAGCGACCACCCTCGCGATGCTCCTCGCTCCCGTCACCGCCCTCGCGACCGAGAGCGCCACCTTCTCCATCACCGGCCGCGGATGGGGACACGGCATCGGGCTCTCGCAGTACGGTGCGAAGGGCTACGCCTCACGCGGATTCGGCTACGCGTGGATCCTCAACCACTACTACCAGGGCACCACGATCGGCACCGGCACCGCGCCGACGGTCATGGTCCATCTCGACGACATGGCTGCAGCCCGGCAGACCTGGAGGGTCGGCGCGGGTAACGACGTCACGACGGTCACCGTCTACGACTACGACGCCTCCGCCACGCGCATCGACCTTTCGGGCAGGTACAACTACTGGATCACCGCGAGCGGAACCGACGTGCGCGTGCATGCGGACCGCTACACGAACGGCGCGTGGGTGCCTGGCGCGATCCTGAAGGTCTTCCACGGCTCCGTCGTCGTGCGGGCGGGTGCCTCGCGCTCGGCTTCGCTCGTGCAGATCCTCGGGCCGAGCGGCCCGTTCCACGAGTGGAACGTCATCTGGCGCGGCACCATCCGCTTCCTGCCCACCACGGACACGTCGGGACGGCCCGCCACCAAGGCGGTCAACTACGTCGGACTCGACCAGTACCTCTACGGAGTCGTGCCTCGAGAGTCGCCGTCGAGCTGGCCCACGGAGGCCCTCAAGGCCCAAGCGGTCGCGGCACGCAGCTACGCGTACGGCTCCGCCGCCGCCGGTTCGACGCTGTACTGCACGACGCAGTCGCAGGTCTACAACGGCTTCTCGGGCGCGAGCGTCGACCGGCACGAGAAGCCACGCACGAACTCGGCTGTCGACGCCACCCGCGGGCAGCTCGTGAAGTACGGCTCGACGGTGGTGCGGACGTTCTTCTCCTCCGCGAGCGGCGGACACACCGCGAACGTCGAGGACGTGTGGGTGACCAGTGCATCGCAGCCTTACTACCGCGGCGTGGACGACTACGACATCGACAGCCCCGACCACGCGTCGTGGGGCTCTGCCATCGTCTACACCCCGGCGACTCTCGCCGGCCGGATCCGCTCCTACGACTTCGGCAACAACGGGCGCTACGACTACTCGGCGCCCTCGCCCGCGACGATCGTCTCGGTCTCGACCGAGCGGGCGGCCTCCGGGTACGTTCCGTACATGACCATCCGGTGGTCGACCGGCGTCGCCTTCCGCATCCGCGGCACGACGTTCCAGAGCGCGCTGCGCCTCAAGTCCTCGAAGTTCTGGGTGCGCGCGACGACCCCGGCGCCCACCTACGTGCGCTACGAGCAGTCCAACGCCCGGATCGCCTACGGCGGCGCGTGGCGTACCGCGAGCGCGACGTCGCTCTCCGGCGGTACCTGCACGTGGTCGGCCGTGGCCGGCTCGCGCGCGGTGATCACGTTCCACGGCACGGGCTTCCGCTGGGTGGGCAACCGCTCGCCGCGCTACGGCCGGGCTCGCATCTTCCTCGACGGTGCGCCGGCCGCCCTCGTCGACCTCTACTCGACGCGACCGCAGTTCCGTCAGGCGCTGTGGTCCAGGAGCGGGCTGTCCGACGCCACACACACCGTCGAGATCGTCGTGACCGGCACGAAGTCCGCCGCGAGCGCGGGATACGCCGTCGCGCTCGACGCCGTCGACATCACCGGCGGCTCGCTCCTGCAGGCGTCCGCGCCGCCCACTCTGCGCCGCTTCGAGGAGTCCGACTCCCGCGCGCGCTACACCGGGGCGTGGACCACCGCGACGAACCCTGCGATGTCGGGAGGCGGCTACACCTACACGCAGGCGCCCACGGCGTCCGTGACGTTCGCCTTTACGGGCACACGCGCGCGCATCGTGGCGCCGCGCAACCGCAACTACGGCGTCGCGCTCGTCTCCCTCGACGGCGGAGCAGCCGTCCTGGTCGACCTCTACGCGGCGAGGCTCGAGCTCCTGCGGACCGTGTGGGACTCCGGCGAGCTCGGGAACCGCGCGCACACACTGCGGATCTCACCCGCACGCACCCGCAACCCCGCGTCGGGCGGCTACATCATCACGCTCGACGCGATCGACGCGAACGGACGCTGACGAAGACGCGCTACAGGTAGTCCGAGGCGTGCACGCCGATCAGATCGGTCGGGATGACGTCGACGATCGCCCGCTCGTCCTCGACGAGGTCGACATCGATCGCGGGACGCATCTCGGTCCCGTCCGGGCACAGGATGAGGCGGATGCAGGGACGCAGAGGGTCCGGTCCCGGCTCCCTGACGATCCCCACCGAGTGGTCCGCGAGACGCACCGCGCTGCCCACCGGTATCACGCCGAGGGCCTGCACGAACATCCGGGTCATCACCGGGTCGAGCGGCCCGCCCGACGCTTCGCGCAACAGCTGGGCGACCGCCTCGTCCGGACGCAACGCGGGCCCGGTGGCCGGCCTGGTAAGACCGTCGTAGCGGTCGACGACGGCGACGATGCGGCTGTACGGATGCGTGGCGTAGCCCGAGTCGCGCTCGGGAAAGCCCGAGCCGTCCGCTCCCATGTGGTGCTCGTACGCCACGATCATCGAGAAGCAGTCCGCGTCCGACACCGAGCCCAGCGCCCGCGCGCCGGCGATGGGATGGGCCGCGCGCAACGCGTCGGCGTCTCCCTCGATAGGAAGGGTCATCCCCGCGTCGTGCAGCAAGGCGGCGAGCCCGAGGGAGAGCAGGGCGTGGTCGGGCAGTTCGAGCACCCTGCCGAGGACGAGGGCGTGCAGCATGACGCCGACCGCGTGGAACCTCGAGCGCTCGCCGTGACCCGTCATCCCCGCGAGCGCGATGATCGCGTACAGGTCCTCGGTGACGCGCTCGATGAGCTCGGCGAGGGTGCGCATCGCCACGAGCGGCTCCATGTGGGTCCCCTCGCCGGTCGCGGCGACGACGTCCTTGAGCCCGGCGAGAGCGTGACGGTAGAGTGCGCGGTCGGCCTCGCGACGACGGTCGCGCTCCTCGGCCTCGGCGGACGAGTTGTCCTCGAGCTCCGAGACCGTCACCGCCTGGACGCCGCGCTCCTCCATCTCGACCTGCACCTGCAGTTCCGGCGACGGCCGGAGGCTCAGGACCTCGCTGATCCCGATCGCGTCGACCTGGCCGAACCCGATGTGGAACGTCAGGCTCTCGATGCGACGGACTTCCATCGCCTCGGCGAGTGCCTTCGCGGCGGGGCTCGCATCGGTGACGACGTCGCTGCCTTCGTAGAGGCGCCCGTTGCGGATGTTCAGCGAGAGCGGCCGCACGTCGACCGACTCCGTCACGGCCGCGACGAGGTCGGCCAACGCCTCCCGGTGCGTGGGATGCTCCGGCGGGTACAGGCGCACGGCCCTTCGCGCGGGAGCGAGCGCGTTCGCTATCTGGAGGGCGCCCATCTAACCCAGCCCCTTCGCTTTCCTTGCGTCGAGCGCCTCGCGAGCGAGCCGCTTCATCTCGACGTGCCACCCCTTGCGCATGAACGCGCGCTGGTCCGCGATCCGCGTGAGCGCCTCGTCCACCGCTTTCGAGGTGGAGCTCACGAGCAGCGCGATGATGTAGCGCGCCGCGGGAAGGTCCTTCTCGCCCTCGAACTCGCCCAGACGGGTCGCGAGCATCTCGACGGCGCCCGGTTCCTCGGCGTGGGCCAGCACGCGCGCACTGACGACGGCGACCGCATAGGACTCGTCACGGAGCAGCTTCGGCATGAACTGGAAAAGCACCTGGCCGCCGGCCTCGCCGATGCCCCGCGCCGTCTCCGAGCGGACACGGTCCTCGGGCCGGGCGACGAGTTGCGCGAGCGCCTGCATGCACCACGGCCCGCCGTCGCGGGCGAACAGCTCCGCGAGCCGGGCTGCATGGCGCGAGTCCACGCGCGGGGCCTCCGGCGCGAGGAGTTCGGGAAGGCGTCTGCCGAGCACCGCCTCGGCGGCGGTCATCGCGTCCTCGGCCTCGGAGGCGAGCGCGGCGGTGGCGACACCGCTCGTGGCCTTCTCGCCACCTAGCGTGACGAGCTCCTTGGCGTATTCGACCGCCTGATCGTCGGTGGAGTACAGCGCCAACAGCGCGGACATCGAGCGCGTGCCGCATGCCTCCTCGATCGCGGCTTCGAGGCGGACGTGCAGGTCCGGCCAGGGCTTCCCCGACGTGAGCGAGAGCCGCGCTATCTCCCTGACGACCGTCATGGCGAGTCGCCCGTCCCCGACCTCGAACAGATGCGGGACACTCGAGGCGAGCGCCTCGAGGACGTGGCAGTACGGCTCGAAGTCGTCCGCTGTCTCCAGGAGGCGCATGACCGTGGCGACGCCCTCGGGATCGAGCCGGTGGCGCGCCGAGATCAGCGCCTCGACGGCCGCCAGCTGCTGCGCCGGCACCCGAGCGCTCTCCAACACGGAGCGGTAGATGGGCCTCACGTCCACGAGAGGCGGTTCGGGCGCCGTCTCACGGCGCACACCGATCATCCTCTCGAGGAAGAGTGTCTCGGTCTCGCCCACGTCGGCGGCGCTCAGCGCCGCCTCGGTCTCGCGCAGGAGCTCCCCGGCTCGCTCGCCCACCGGGAGCTTGGTGAGCGCGTACGAGAGCGACATCAGGTTCGTCCCGTAGCGGCCGCCGCGGATTGCCGCCGTGAGTTCGACGGACGAGACGTTCGCGAGCATCTCGACCATGACCTCGCGCACCGGCTCGAGCTCCATCGAGACCTCGAGCAGCCGGTCCTTCGCATCCGAATCCTGTTCGGCGAAGGCGGCGGCCATCGTCCGCCCGAAGACCCGCACGTCGCCGGAGGCCGTCGCGAGCGTGAGGATGCCTTCGATCAGTCCCTCGTCGTCGAAGGCGAGCAGCGCGCGCAGCCACTCGGCGAGCCGGCCGGCGTCCGCCGCCAACTCGGCGAAGAACTTGTCGGCCTCCTCCTCGGGGATCTCGGGAGGCGCCTCGACCTTCGAGAGCACCAGGGCGATCACCTTGATCCCACCGACGCCCTGCTGGCTCAGCATGATCCCCATCCCGCCGTGCGCCTGCAGCTCGTGAGGGCGCATCTGCGCCGCGTTGAGGAGCGCGATGACCTCTTCCGGGGTGGGAGGCGCGACGAAGTGGAGTTCGCCCACGCCGTGTGCCCCGAGCGCGTCGACCAGCTCGGGGACGCCTGGGCCGGCGAGCACGCCGTCGAGGCCGCGCAGCACGAATCCCTCGCGCACGACGTCGAGCTTCAGGGAGGGCTCGGCCTGGATGTATTCCTCGACCGCCTCGCAGACGGCTTCGGCGGCCTGGACCGTCATCGGGCTGCCCGACGGGTATAGCCGCGCGGCACGCCACGCGGATCCCAGGTTCCGTACCACAGCGCCGATGGTCGCGTTCTCTTCCACGGTCGCCCCCTCCGCAGGTAACACGATACGCGAAGTGGGGGTATTTGCGGAAACCGGGGTTTCGGCGAGCGGGGGCGGGGGGAGGGAAAGGGCTACGGCAAGGTCCGAGATGCCGCCCGCCGTACGTTTCGGCTAGATGACATCGAAGACGCGGAGAAGACCTGCGGCAATCAGCAAGATTCCGATCACCAGGAGACTATACTCGTGATACTTGGCATCGTGGACGAAACCTCCGAGACGCTCTTCCCAATTCCGGCTCACCGTAGCGTGACGCTTGCGGAGTACTATCACGGCGACGCCACACACGATGAAGAGCACGCCCCATGAATCCACACTCACCTTCATCACCTGACCCTGAAGACTGATAGAGACCAACCTGGAGTCCCTGCGCCGATCTCCGCGAACGGTTCTGGGTTCCGAGTGATGCTCAAACCAAGGGACCCACCCGCCAACCCTGATGCAAACGAGTCGAAGGCCGCATACCAACCAGGCCTGACTTCAGATGTTGACAAGGTCACAGACGCACCCAGCGTGCCTCTCGCAACCCCCGCGTACGTATGTACTCCCGTCCGAGAGTCGAGAATCCATCCCCTCATGTAAGGCGGATACGTGAGCTGAAGGTTCGCGTAGCAGTCCAGCTCAAGCCCTTGCACCTCTGTCGAACGCAATGTGGTCGTGTGGCACGACGAACAGGCAGGCACTGGTCCGCGATTTCCGTATCCCGCGTCGTTGCACGCCAGCCCGCTCGGATCCACCCTCCCCACCGGGTCCCCCGCGCAGTACGCGTAGAGGTCCGTGTCCCCGCCCGAGAAGTCGATGGGGTCCGGTGTGGTGAAGCGCCCCAGCGCCGGGTCGTAGTCCCTCGCCCCGAAGTGTGAAAGACCGGTGTCCTCATCGATGATACCGCCCGCGAACCCTATCGCCACCCTCATCCCCGGTGCGGAGTCGTAGGTGACGTTGCCGAAGGAGTCCCAGTCGATGGTCTTGACCACCACCCCGCCACTGGTCGCCACCGCACGCAGAGACCCGGTCTGGTCGAAGGCGAGCGAGTAGGTGCCCGAGGGTGTGGTCATCTGATACGGCACGCGGGCGTCGGCGTAGGTGAAGCGTGAGGTAAGCGAACCCGAGCCGTCGTAGGTGGCGAGCAACCTCCCGTCGTCGGCGATCAGGTAGCGTTCGCTGACCACGCCGTCGACGGCCTTCGCCACGCGCCTGCCCGCACCGTCGTAGGTGTAGGTGAGCACCCTCCCGTCGGGAAGGCCCACCCGCGAGAGTTCGCCGGCAGCGGTGTGGGTGTAGGTGGTGAGGCCGTCCGCGCCGGTACGGGTGAGGACTCTCCCGTCCTCATCCCAGGTATAGGCGACAGCGCCGCAGGAGAGCACCCTCCCGTCGGCGTCGTAGGAAAGCGCCAGCGTCTCATCCACCCCGCGCACGGGTGCGCGGTACGCACTGCGGCGTCCCTCACCGTCGAAGGCGTAGGACTCGGCGATCCCCCCATCGCGGGTGACAAGGGTCAGGCGCCCCAGCGTGTCGTAGGTGTAGGCGAGTGCGTGCGCCGCCCCCGCGAGTGTCTCCACCCGCGAGACGATCCTCCCCGCCATGTCGCGGGAGAGCGCATACGAGGAGACGGCCGCACCGGCGACCGCGAGCGACTCGGAGTCCATCTCGCCGAAGGAGGAGAAGGAGCGGGAGAGTG
>JBAZZO010000024.1 GCA_041658765.1 Coriobacteriia bacterium
CTCTACAAGCTCAACGCCCGCAAGAACCCGAGATGGAAAGAGGAGGTGAAGGCGTCCGACGTCGAGTACCTTTATTGTGAGGCAACGAATCAGTCGCTCGAGTACCTTTTATTCTGAGGCATCACGGGCTGCGTGACGGGCCGGCCGCCTCGGTCGCTGTGGTAGAATCTGAACGTTTCGCTGCCCAGCCGGGCCCGTAGCTCAACGGTGGAGCAGGGGACTCATAATCCCTTGGTTGCAGGTTCGAATCCTGCCGGGCCCACCAAGAGAACAATGGATGCGACCAGGACAGACCGGATGAGACGCACCCGCCGTTCGCGGCGCCGCTGGCTGGTCGCCGCGGCACTCGCGGTGCTGCTCGCCGTCGCCGGTACCGCTCTGGCACTCGCAGGGAGCGGTCAGGGCCCGCGCCGGGACGCATCCGATCGGCCTGCCGCGGTTCCGACCGCGACGCGCACCGTGTCGTTGCTCGCTTCCGGGTCGTCGCCGGAGTCGACGGCCACGACCGGCACGAGCCTGCCGGTAGAGGTCCCGAACGTGGTCGGCCGGACCGTTGCGGACGCCGAGGCGGTGCTCGCCGGGGCGGGTTTCGAGACGGTGCGCTCTCCTCGCACGTCGGACGACCCGACCACAACGCTCGTCGTCGTTCAGAGGCCGTCCGCGGGGGCGAGGGCCGTCCAGGGCGCTCGCGTGACGCTCTCGTGTTCGACGTCCGTGCGGGCCGTGCCACGGCCGTGGGTCGTGTGCATCGACCCGGGCCATCAGGCGCGGGCCGATATGAGGCCGGAGCCGCTCGGGCCGGGCTCCAGCACGACCAAGCCTCGCGTCTCCGGAGGAGCCACCGGAGTCTCGACCCGGGTTCCCGAGAACCGCGTGACCCTGGCGATCTCGTTGAAGCTGCGGACGAGGCTCGAAGCCGCCGGCGTGCGCGTCGTGATGACGAGGACCCGCGCCGACGTCTCGATCTCCAATCGCGCGCGTGCCCAGATGGCGAACGCGGCGCATGCCGACCTCTTCGTGCGGATACACGCCGACGGCAACGTGAACGCCGATATGTCGGGGATCTCGACGCTGTACCCCGCGGGGAACGCATGGGTGCGGCCGATCTCGACTCGCAGCCGGACGGCCGCGACGCTCGTCCAGCGCAGGGTCGTGGCGGAGACAGGAGCCCGCAACCGTGGGCTGCAGGCGCGGTCGGACATGACCGGGTTCAACTGGTCCCGCGTCCCGGCGGTGCTGGTCGAGACGGGGTTCATGTCTAATCCTGCGGAGGACGTCCGCTTGAGCCAGTCTAGATACCAGGAGAGGCTCGCCGCGGGTATCGCACAAGGCGTGCTCGATTACCTGCGCCGATAGGGCGCTGGAGGGGAGACAGCGTGCGTTTGATCGTCGTTGTGGGTGCGCGGCCGAACTTCATCAAGGTCGCGCCGCTGATGCCGGCCTTCGCGTCTGCCGGCATCGCCGCCGAGCTCGTGCACACCGGACAGCACTACGACGTCGCGATGTCGGACGTCTTCTTCCGCGACCTGGAGATCCCCGAGCCGCGGTGGTTCCTCAACGTGGGCTCGGGCACGCACGCCATCCAGACCGGCACGGCGATGATCCGGCTCGAGGAGCTCCTCGTCGAGGAGCGGCCCGACGCCGTGATGGTCGTGGGTGACGTGAACTCGACGCTCGCGGGCGCGCTCGCGGCGGCGAAGCTGCACATCCCCGTCGTGCACCTGGAGGCGGGCCTGCGCTCCGGGGACATGTCGATGCCGGAGGAAGTGAACCGGCTGGTGACGGACCAGCTCTCGTCGATGCTCCTCACGCCGACCACCGAGGCGATCTCGAACCTCGCCGCGGAAGGCGTGCCGGTCAGCCGCGTGCACTTCGTGGGCAACGTGATGGCCGAATCTGTACTACGAAGCCTCCCGCGGATCGCAAGCCGCGATGTCGCCCTGAGCTACGGGCTTCGGGGAAAGGGCTACGTGCTCGCGACGATCCACCGCCCCGAGAACACCGACCACCCCGAGCGGCTCTCGCACATAATCGCCGCTCTCGCCGATGCGCCGATGCAGGTGCTCCTGCCGGTCCATCCGCGCACCCGTCCGCTGCTCGCGGAGGCGGGAGCTGGAGACGCGACGCCGAACCTGCTCGTCGTGGATCCGGTCGGCTATCTAGACATGCTCGCGCTGCAGCGGGATGCGGCCGCGGTGGTCACCGACTCCGGCGGAGTGCAGGAGGAGGCGTGCATGGTCCGCACCCCCTGCGTCACCGTGCGGCGGAACACGGAGCGCGAGGTGACCATCGCGTGCGGGGCGAACCGGCTCGCAGCGGCGGAGCGTGAGGTCGTCTCACTCGCGCTCGCGGACGCGCTGTCGTCCTCGACCGCCTGGGATATCCCGCAGCGCTGGGACATCGATGTCTCCTCGCGTGTCGTCGCGGCGCTTCAGGCGGGCGTCGTGCCTCCAGAGGGATACTGAGAGACGGCTGGTTTCGGGCGGTGCGGCAGGGGTAGTATCGCAACGGTGACAACCACAGCCGATCCGCCGACGGGAGCCATGCCGGACCGTGCGTATCATCATCGTCGTCGGATCCCGACCCAACTTCGTGAAGGTCGCGCCACTGCTTCCCGCTCTCGTGGAGGCGGGCCACGCGGTCGATCTCGCGTTCACCGGCTCGAAGGCGGAGTACCGCCTCGACGGCGATTTCCATTCGGACCTGTCGCTGGAGCCCCCTCGGTTCATGCTCGATCTCGACGAGGGCCCTCACGGTCTTAGGACCGCCCAGGCGCTCACGAGTCTCGAGCGTCTCTTCACCGATGAGAGGCCCGCCGCCGTCATCGCGGTGGGCGACGTCGACGCCGCTCTCGCTGCCGCCCTCGGCGGGGTGAAGCTGGCCATCCCGATCGTCCATCTGGAGGCGGGACTGCGCTCTGGCGACCTGTCGATGCCTGAGGAGGTCAACCGGGTCGTCGTCGACCAGCTGGCGAGCATGCACCTCGCCCCCACGGAGGAGGCGGTCGAGAACCTCCACGCGGAGGGGGTGGCGTCCGAGCGGGTTCACTTCGTCGGGAACATCGTCGCCGAGGGGGTGCTGCGCCACCTGGAGCGTCCCGACGGCGTGCGCTCGTCGGAGAGGCTCGGGTTGCATCGAGGCGGATACGTGCTCGTCTCCGTGCGACGCGAGGAACTCGTCGGACGGCCGGAGCTGCTCGCGGAGGTCGCGGCGGGCCTCGGCCGGGGCGAGCTGCCCGTCCTGGTACTCGCGGACGCCTGGCGGCTGCAGCCGTGGACGAATGCCGCCGTGAAGACCGGCGCTGGGAACGTGCGGGTCGTCGACAGCGTGTTCTACGGAGAGATGCTCGGCCTCGAGCGCGACGCCGCCGCAGTGGTGACGGACTCCGGGCACGTACAGGAGGAGGCTTGCGTCATCGGCACGCCGTGCGTGACCTTGCGGCGCACCACCGAGCACGGCGTGACGCTGACCGTGGGAGCGAACCGGCTGTGCGCCGCCGATTCGGCCGCGGTGCGCGACGCCGTAGCCACGGCGATCGCGTCGCGCCGTTCGTGGCCGATGCCTCCTCGCTGGGATAAGCTGGTCTCCGACCGTGTCGTCAGAGCGTTGCGGAAGGGAGTGCTTCCGCTCGCCGGAGAGTGAGGTGCGCATGCGGATCCTCGCCACCGGCGGTGCCGGCTACATCGGGTCGATCACGGTAAGGATGCTGGCCGACGAAGGCCACAGCGTGACGGTCATCGACACCCTGGAGAACGGTCACGCTCAGGCGGTCGACCCTCGCGCGCGTCTCGTCGTCGGCGACGTTGGAAGCCCAGAAGTGGTCCGCGAAGCGCTGGCAGGAGTGGACGCCGTCGTCCACTTCGCGGGATACGCGGACGTGGCCGAGTCGGTCCGAGAGCCGGAACGCTACTTCGAGAACAACGTCCGCTCCGCTTCGGTCATGCTCGACGTCATGGAAGAACTCGGCGTGGATCGGATCGTCTTCTCATCGACCGCGGCGGTCTACGGCGAGCCCGAACGCGTGCCCATCGAAGAGGATGACCCGACGCGGCCGTGCAACCCTTACGGCGAGTCGAAGCTCGCGTTCGAGGAGGAGCTCGACCGTCGTATCCCCGGAGGTCTGCGCGCGACCCGCCTGCGCTACTTCAACGTCGCGGGGGCGTGGCACGACGGCTCGCTCGGCGAGGCGCACCCGGTGGAGAACCACATCATTCCGCGCGTGCTCTCGGCCGTCGCCGAAGGCCGCCGCGAGTTCGAGGTGTTCGGCGGCGACTATCCGACCCCGGACGGCACGTGCGTGCGCGACTACATCCACGTCGTCGACCTGGCGAGGGCGCACGTCTCCGCGCTGGAGCGTCTTGCGGCGGGGGAGACGGGGCTCACCTGCAACCTGGGGAGTTCGCGCGGCTACAGCAATCTCGAGGTCGTTCGCGCCTGCGGGGTGGTGACCGGCGTCGCGCTCGATGTCGTGATGGGCCCGCGTCGGCCCGGGGATCCCGCGGTGCTCGTCGCATCGAACCGGCGAGCCGCCGTCGCGTTCGGTTGGAGCCCTGTCCGCGACCTGCAGACGATGGTCGCCGACGCCTGGTGCTGGCACTCTTCGGGGCTTTGCCGGGAGTGGACGACGGGTTAGAATAGGCGACGCCGCTCTGGCGGCCTAACGGGCGATTGGCTCAGGGGGAGAGCGCTTCCTTCACACGGAAGAGGTCGAAGGTTCAAATCCTTCATCGCCCACCATGGATGACAGAAGGCCCCGGAGGGTTCCATTTCGAGGAATCCGAAGGGGTCTTTCCACTGGTAGGAGGCTATGCGGCCATCCTCCACTTTAAGGTTCCAAAGTACCGTTGAGAGCACATCGCGCTGTTGCTCGGAATCTCCGTTGAGGAAGGCCAGCCGAGCGCCCGCGCCGGTTCGCGCTAACGTCTCTACCTGGGCGGTCGCGTCCGAGAGCTGCGTCTCGGCCACCATCTGCCGCAGTTCCAAAGTACCGCGCTCCTCGGCAAGCCGTGCCGCCCTCGCCTGGTACGTCGCCTTGTCCACCATGCCGTCCAGGTACGCATCGAGTAGCGCCGTCTGCCGCTGCTTGGCCTGGTCGAGTGCCGCGGCAGCCGTCGCGCGATCTCCCGCGCTGCGCTGCGCGAGGCGCGCGTCGGCAAGCCGCGCCTCCTCCACCAGCGCGTCCACCACGCCGGGACTGATGGCGATACGCGAGAGCACCGCGTCCACCTGCTCCATCAGCAGCTCTTCCCGCGTGTAGCGCCTCTGCTCGCAGGAGCCGCGCCCGTGGGTACAGCGGTAGTAGACGTGGTCCTTCTGGTAGCCCGCCGTAATCTTGCAGCCGCACTCGGCGCAGTAGAGGTAATCGCGCAGGACGAATGTGTGCCGCTGCCCGTTGTTGCGTCGGCGGTTCGGTGCGAACGCCTCCTGGGTCGAGGCGAACAGCTCATCGGATATCAGCGGGTCATGTGCCCCACGGTAGATGTCGTCCTTGTAGCGGACCCATCCGTAGTAGACCGGGTTCTTGAGCATCTTGTGCAGCGCCGAGACGTTGATGCCGGAGCCGGTACGCATCCGCATGCCCATGCCGTACAGCTCGTCGGCGAGAGAGGCCAAGGAGACGGTCCCGCTGGCGTAGCGTTCGAAGGCGTGGCGGACGAGAGGGGCCATCTGAGCGTCCACGGCCAGCGTCCGGGTCGTCGTGTCGTTCAGGTAGCCTACGGGCGCGCGCCACGGCCAGCCGCCCTGTGAGGCCTTCTCACGCATCCCCTTGGACACCTCTTCGCTCAGGTTGGCGAGGAAGTAGCGGGACTGTGAGAGCGTCACGTCGCGGACGAACTGGCCCTGCGGCGTGTCGGGCAGGTCCCCGAGGACGTAGCGCGGACGTATGCCGAGGTCCTCTTCCAGGCTCAACTGGTCGCGGAAGTTGCGGTAGAGGCGGTCGAGCTTGTGAGCCACCACGACGCGGACCTCGCGGTGCTCTTCCAGGTACGAGAGCATCCGGCCGAACTGGGTCCGTCCGGCACGCCCGGCGGATTCGGCCTCCACGAACTCGGCGGCTATCGTCAGCCCCTCGGAGGCGCAGAAGGCCCGTATCGCCTTGAGCTGTGCCGGGATGGAGTAGCCCTCGTCCTGCTGCTCTTTCGTGCTCACGCGGGCGTAGACGACGCAGACGCTCACTTCCTGCTCCCTCCGCTGCCCATGAACCGGCGCTGGCGCTGCTCCACCTGTAGGGCGAAGCATATGTCCTCGCGCTCAAGATAGGCCCAGACGTGGTCGCCGAGAAGCCCCCAGGCGATGTCGAAATCCGGTTCCCGCAGACGTGCCGCACCGCTGACGGTCAGACCTGCGAGCATCGGTATCAGCTTGTGGAGCTGGGCGGTGTTGCGTATCTCTGGCACGCGCTCCAGGGGTTCCCCCGCGAACGAGCCTTCCGCGATCGCGCGCCATCTCGGGTCCGTCTCCCATCTGTCCGAAGAGAGGCCATGCGGCACGCGCAGCTCGCACCACTCCAGGCCGGAGGCGAGCAGCCCCCCGAGGCGCGCGAACGCGTCCTCGGCCCGTTCGCTGTCGAAGCGTCGCAGGGCCGGGCGGCGGTACTGGACCTCGAAGCGCCACACGTCCGCGTCCGGGTCGTAACGCTCGTCCCGTGCCCATGCCATCCGCAGCCAGTCCTTGCCCGAGACGGCCAGCTCCGCCGTCTTGTTGTAGACGCGCACGACGGTGCCGCCCCTCCCGAACTGGTACGTCATCCCTTGGCCGCTCCTGTGGGTCCCCCGATACTGCGCCGGGCACACCACGTGCTCCATCTCGGCCATGCTCGGAACCCAGCCCTGCCAGTCGGCGAACAGGTCCAGCCGCGAGAGGCCCCGCGGATCCCCGGCCCCGAGGGAGGCGGCCAGGTTCGCGGCCATCGCGTATCCGCCCTCATGTCCGTAGGACGCCAGGCCCTCGGTGAGTAGACGCGCCGAGACTGTGGGGAGCCGGTGCTCGGGGGACAGGCGCAGGTGCAGGTCCTCGTTGCTCAGGACGTACCGCCAGGGTTTCAAGCCCGCGGGATTGATGACGAAGGGGATGCCGGCCACGTCGAACCGGTGCGGTACGGACCTTAGCTGCGCCTCACCCTTACCGAGTTCGAGCCGCTCCTGGAGTTCGTCGGAGAGGTGTCCTCGGAAGGAAGCCTCCAGTGTGTCCACCCCGGAATGGATGACGACGAGGCCCATTAGTCATCGCCACCGTGAACAGACAGGCCCATGTTATAGATGGGGGCCTGTCCGGGCGGGTCGGCGGGGGAGACGAGGATACCAGCGCCAGCGAAGCGCAGCAGGGCCGCGGCGAGGCGGGCGGCTTCCTCTGTGGAGACGGTGCAACCCTCGGCGGCTAGTGCCGCTGCTAGGGCTTCACCCGGCTTTCGGGACTTGGAGTGCACTGCGAGCCTTTCGAGACGACAAAAGCGACAGACTTTGTCGCCTCGTCATCTCATTAGGCTCGTCTATTTCCCGTGTCTTCAGTGCTTGCGCGCACTGGTGCTCATGTATACGCCGGGGGGTCAGCGACTGAACCCGAGAACAATATAGCAAACACCCGTTCGTTCTGCAACGATGCCACACGCGATTCCCCCACGCCATCCCGCGCGATCCGAGGGGCGCGCGGGGTGGCTGTGGATAACTCGCCGCAACATTTGCGACCCCCTGGCCTGGGTTCCGCAGCTAACTCCCGCGAATAGTCCGCGTTTGATGGGTCTAAGCTGCGAAGACGAGCGATCATGCGCAGAAACGGCGTGTATCTAGGCGTCCGTATTCCCGCTGGTCAGAAGCT